>JACCRC010000184.1 GCA_013813765.1 Deltaproteobacteria bacterium
GACGCTGGCTGGCAGAAGGCCATCGTGACGGCGCTGGCGACGAAGGCCTCCCCGGCGTCGCGCGCGGCGCTCGCGTATGTCGCTTCAGATCCTCGGTCCAAGCCCGGGCTGGTCCAGCTGGTCGGTGAGGTTCTGGGGGCGGATTGACACCGGCCGGGCACCCGGTCACGCTCGGGAGGAGTGGCAGATCGAAGGTTCCGTATCGTGATCTGCCGCGGGCCGGAGTGCGGGGACCATCGGGGCTCCGCGGTGCTTCACGAGGCCTTCCGCGCGGCGCTGGAGGCCAACGGGGCTCGGGAGAAGACCGAGCTGGTGTGGCAAAGCTGCTTCGGACGCTGCACCCAGGGGCCGAACGTCCTCGTGAGGGAGATCCTCACGCCGGAGCCGGGTAGTCTGACCGGCGGTGGGTTTGCGACCCTGCCGGGCCCGCGCGGAGTGACGGCTCTGTATAATCGAATGGACGCAGAGCGTGCGGTGCGCGTTGTCGTCGAGCATGTCAACGGCGGGCAGATCGTTCGCGAGCTGATCGAGCGACCTGGCATCCACCCGCACGACCCGGTAGCATCGAGGACGAAAGATAGCTGAGATGACACGGACCTCCAGGATCAATCTCCTCGTCGCGATCGCGGCAGTCGCAGCCGGGTGCAAGGGCGAGACGAAGACGGTCGACAACCCGCAGACGCTCGAAGACCTGAAGAAGTGCGAGGAGTCGAAGAAGCAGAAGGACGAGCTGATCGCGTCGCTAACCAACGAGAAGGCGCAGTGGATGCGCGACAAGGGGCAGGGTGGCGGTGACGTGACACTCGTGATCGAAGGAACGATCCTCACGGTGAAGGCCTCCGCCGGTGGCGGGACCGACACGCCGAAGATCGATCCGAAGCTCGCCTCGGCCGCGGGCATGCAGTTCATGGACGTCGTCGGCAAGTCCCGCGGTGCGATCCAGAAGTGCTACGAGCAAGCGCTCAAGAAGGACTCATCGATCCAGGCCAGGACGATCACGCTGACCGTCGAGGCCACATTCAGTGATGCGGGCGCCTACCAGGAGGCGAACTTCGCTCCGTCGCTCGGCGGCACGTTCGATACCTGCATGAAGACGGTGGCGAGCAAGTGGGCGCTGACGCAGAAGTCGCCGTCGCGGCGATTCAAGGCGCAGGTCTCGCTGACGCCGTCATAGGCGAGCGAGCACCGTGAGCAAGCTCAAGGAGCTCGAGAAGAGGCTCCGCGACGAACCGGGAAACCTGACGCTGCGGGTGGCCCTCGCCGGCGCATATCGCGAGGCGAAGCGGCTGAACGACGCGGTCGAGCTGTATCGCTCGGTCGCGATTGCCTACCGTGATCAAGGACGCATTCAGCAGGCGATCGCGGTCTGCAAGAGCGTGCTCGACCTGATGCCCAACGATCCCGCGAGCCAGGCGCTGCTCAACGCGCTACAGCCACCGCCCGCGCCACCACCGCCGCCATCAGCCGTCCGCGAGCGCGAGGTCACCGCCGATATCGATGTCGGCACACTCGTCGCCGCGCCGGTCATCCC
Organism: Deltaproteobacteria bacterium; assembly: GCA_013813765.1. GTDB lineage: Bacteria > Myxococcota_A > Polyangia > Haliangiales > Haliangiaceae > JABFXX01. The sequence continues at coordinate 1,532 of JACCRC010000184.1, forward strand.
GACGCGCCCGGCGATCACGATCCCGACGCAGCCGATGCTGGCGCAGCCGGATCCCCGGAACTCGCGCGACTCGCGTGACTCTCGTGATTCGCGCGACTCTCGTGACTCGCGCGACTCGGTAACGGGGGCGAAGCGCCGCTCGTCGCTCGATCACACTCCGCTGCCGCGCGCGGTTCCGTATCACGTGCACGATCCGACGACGTCGATCATGCGCAAGTACAACTCGTCGGAGCTGATCACGCAGGACGAGATCGTGATGCCGCCCGGCGGTTCCGATACCGACGTCGGCGACACCATCCCCGGCGCCAGCATGCCGGACCGCCGCAGCAGTGCACCCACCGGGCGCAACCCCGTGGCGCGCGATACTCGCCCCGACGCGCGCCAGAGTGATCCGCCGACAGGGCACCGCACGCGGACCCCCTCGGTCGCCGGCATCGCGAGCGCCGCGCGCCGGATCTCGACGTCGCTCATGAATGCGGGTGACGGCGACGTCGACGTCGCGTCGGAGCTCGATACACGCGAGCGGCCGCGGATCGAGCCCGAGCACGTCGCTCGGCTATCGAAACCGCCGCCCACCGTGCCCTTCCAGCGCGCGGATCTCGACGATCCAGACGACGACGCCGAGACCCCCGCACCGAATGACCATCGCATCGAGGACCAGACGCAGCCGCGCGAGTCTGTAGGGATGCGCGCCCGCCCGCCGACGCAGTCGATGCTGACGACACAGTTCTTCGCACCGCTGCCCGCCGGCCATCGCGCCATGGTGCTCAGCCGCTTCATGCGCCGCACGCTGACGAGCGGGATGACCGTGATCCGCCAGGGCGAGATCGCGCACCCACTCGTGCTCGTGTCGCGCGGTCGGCTCGATGTGCGCGCCGAGCGCGCCGACGGGAAGCTCGTCCAGGTCGGAACGATCACGGCCGGCGAGTACGTCGGCGAGGTCGCGCTGCTCCATCGCGTGCCCGCGTCGGCACATGTGATCGCCGCGGGCGACGTCGAGGTGATGCTGCTGCCGCCGCGCGACTTCTACGAGCTCGCCGGCGCGTTCCCCGCGCTGTGGGCCGAGCTCAAGGATGTCGCGGAGCGCCGCCAGCGCGAGCACGAGTACCGCATGCGAATCACTCGCTGAGGGGCCTAGCTGCGCTTCGCCTTGAGGATCCGCTCGAGCGCCATGCCGGCCGCGCGCGAGGCGTATGCGAGTTGATCGTCGAACGTGTGGCGGCTGCGGTTCTCGGCGAACAGCACGCCGACCACGCGCTCGCGCACGGCGACCGGGACGAGCAGGATCTCCGGGGGGGACGCGGCGAGGACGGCGGTGAGGAAATGCTTGCTGGGCTCGTCGGGTACGGGGCCGCGATAGGGAAGGCGCGTCGTGACGACGTCGGCGAGCGTCGATGGCCGATCGAGGCGGATCGAGGCGTACGGCATCGTGTGTCGCTTCGGGTGGATCGAGAACACGGTGAGCTCGTCGCGCTTGATCGCGAGGAAGCCGGCGCGCTGGTGCGTCTCGCCGAGGTGCTGGACCATGATGCCGACGACCTCGTCGCGGTTGTGCGTGTGCTCGAGCGTGCGGATCAGCTCGATCAACCGCGACGTTGCTTCCTCGAGCGCGCGCGCGGGCGTCTGCACGGCGTCGGACTTCTGGGCCTGTGGCGGCGTGGCAGGCGCGATGATCAGCGGCGCAGAATCCACGTTGGAGACCGGGATGCGCGCGCTTTCGGACTCGTCGTGCGTGCCGGGTACCGCACCGAGCAGCGGCGGCGGGATCGTCGTGCCGGGAGGGCCCCAGCCATCGTCGACCGGGTCGTAGTCGATGTGCTTCGCGGCTGCCTTGTCGCCGGGCTTCCTGGCGACAGGCGGCGGGATGGTGTTGTCATTGTCGTCGTCGTCGGGACTCGGCGGTGCGGCGAGCCCCGAGTCCGTATCATCGGGGCTCGGTGGCGCGACGAGCCGCTCGTCGGAGATGTCGTCGCGGGCCGGCGCGGGAAGCGTCACGACCGTGGCGTCGTCGCCCGCCAGGCGCTCGGATCCGGTCACTGCATCGTCGAACGCGTCGGGGACGCCGCCGGCATCGGTGTCGCGGTGCGGCCGAGTGGCAGCGGGAAGCGCGCCGATGCCCACCTGTGTTTGCTTCGCGGGACGCGGGTTCTTTGGCTTCTTCGCCTCGAGCACCACCACGTCACCATCGCCGTCACCCTCGTCGGCAGACGGCGCGCGCGCGACGGCGACGTTGGTCGGCTGATCGCTCGGGCGGCGGCGCTCGAGCAGGATCGGCTGCGAGTCGAAGTCGCGGTAGGGCTGCTCGGTGATCGTCACCGAGGCGCTGGTCTCGTCGGAGACCTCGATCGTGCTCGACGGTGCTGCGCTCGACGGCTCTGGACGATCGAGCGCGCTCATCTCGCCGGAGGTCACGGTGACCGCCATCGTGGGGTGCGTGTTCTCTTCGAGATCCTGGACGATGATCCGGGGCTCCTCGAGGTCGACCTTGCGGATCGGACCGGTGTGGAGCTCCACCTCGCCGGCGCGCGCCGCCAGCTCGGGCGGATCGGTCTTCGCCTTGCGCCGGCGGACGGGCATCATCTTCTGCGGCGCGGTCTCCTCTTCCTGATCGCTGACCTCGATGGTCATCACCGGCCCGCTCTCGTCCATCTCGGTGGCGGGCTCTGGCATCGGCGGGCGGATCGACGGAGCGCGACGGCCCGGGACGCGGATCTCGCCGGAGATGCTGCGCGCTCGCGGCTTGTCGGGCACGCCGTCGGAGTCGATGGCCGCGGGCTGGCTGACCGCGCGGGGCGGCGGCTCGACGGGCCGCTCGATCCTCGGGGTCGAGTCGTTCACGCCGAGCGGTGCGACGACGATCTCGCCGCTGCGTGGACGCTCGAGGTTGATCGCCTGACCCGATGCGGGGATCCGCTTGTGGCGCAGCGCCTCGACCTTTCCGGTCACGCCCTTCGTCCGCGCGACCGGCGGCGATATGGGCGCGCTCGCACCGGTCGACTGCATGAGCTTCTGCCCGAGCTGCGTGACGTGGCCATAGTAGTGCGCGAGGCACCACGCGATCTGCATCTGCGTCGCGACGGCACGGACGACATACGCGCCGGTGAACCACGTGATCTCGTCGACGGCGTTGCGATCCGCCGGATCGCTCATCGCCACGGTCAGGTTGTTCTCGCCATCGAGCGCGACGGGAATCGCGCGCAGCTCGATCGCCATGTCGCTGGGAATCGCAGCGACCACCTTGATCGGCAGCCTCGCGAGCGTGTTCGGGTTCACCTGCGGCACGAGCAGGCGCGAGCGATAGAAGTCGGTCAACGCCTCGTCGCCGATCGCGGCCATCACCACGAGCTGTTCGCCAATGGTCCCCCCGCTGGTCTCCATGCGCGCGCGCGCATCGGCCAGGGCGTTCGGAGTGATCAAACCCGAACGAACGAGGAGCGCGCCGGCGTCATCCGCCACGTGTGATACCCATCAAGCCCGTCTCTCCCAGGATCATGGGGACAGGCGGCGTTCCATGTCAACGAATCCGAGGATCTACCTGGACTTCAACGCCACCGCGCCGCTGCTCGTGGCCGCGCGCGACGCCATGGTCAGGGCGATGGGGGTCGGCGGCAATCCCTCGTCGATCCACGCCGACGGTCGGGGCGCCCGGGACCTGATCGAGAAGGCCCGCGACAAGATCGCGGTGCTCGCCGGCCGGCCCCGCGAACAGGTGGTGTTCACCAGCGGGGGAACCGAGGGAAACCTCCTGGGGGTGATGGGGCTCGCCGCCTTGGTCGAGCGCCGGGGTGGGCCTCGCGTGGTCGCGGGTGCGCGCGTCGATCACCCGTCGCTGCGAGGCCCGGTGGCCGCCCTGGTCGCCCGCGGGTGGGAGCTCCGGCCGCGCAGGATCGACTCGCTCGCGGGGGTGGGCCTGGTGACGGCGAGCGCGGTCAACCACGAGGTGGGGACCTGTATCGACATCGCCGCCTGGTCGGCCGCCGCGAAGAAGGCCGGAGCGCTGCTACACGTGGACGCGGTCCAGGCCGCCGGCAAGCTCGCGCTGAAGTCCCTGCCGGCGGATGCGCTCGTGATCTCCGCGCACAAGATCGGGGGACCGCAGGGCGTGGGCGCCCTCGTGATCTCCGCCGACGATGGGCTGCCATTTGTCGAGGCGGGTCATCAGGAACGCGAGCGCCGCCCGGGCACGGAGAACACGCTCGGCATCGTCGGCTTCGGCGCGGCGGCGGCCACCGTCGATGTCGAGGCATGGGCCGATGTGGCCGCGCTGGGCGAGTACTTCGAGGCGAGCTTGATCGAGCTGCCGGGAGTGACGATCAACGGCGCCACCGCGGGGCGGATCGGCGGCACGGTCAACGCGCAGTTCGACGGGGCGAGCGGGGAGGCGGTCGTGATCGCGCTCGACCTCGCAGGCATCGCCGCGTCGACCGGCGCTGCGTGCACCTCCGGCTCCACGCAACCGTCGCCGGTCTTGCTCGCGCTCGGCCTGACGCGCGAGGCGGCACTCTCGTCGGTGCGGTTCTCCCTCGGCCGCACGACAACGGCGCAGGAGATCGACAGCGTGATGGCAGTGCTGCCGCAGATCGTGTCGCGGGCGCGGCGTTAGGACAGACCGAAGGCGCGCCTTCGGTATTTCGTCGAAGATTTTCCTCATTGTTAGACGTCCTCACGGAAGAGTGCGCGTTCGCAGGCGCGGATCCGTGCTCACCTGTTCGTTCGTGATCGAAGAGCAGCGACAGCCTCGAACGGAGACCACTTCGGCATCGCGCGACGCAGCCCATCGCGAGCATTCCTGGGACGACCGCCGCCGGATCGAGGTCGCACTCGACTCGGCCGAGCTGGGCGTGTGGGAATGGATCATCGCCGAGGATCGGGTGGTCTGGAGCCCGGCCGTGGAGCGGATCCACGGCATCGCACCGGGGACGTTCGACGGCACGCGTGCGACTCAGTCCAAGGACCTGCACCCCGAGGATCGCGAGCAGGTGGAGCTTCACCTGCATCGCACGCTCACCGAGCGGGCTCCGCTGCGGATGACGTACCGGATCATTCGGCCCGATCAATCGATTCGCTGGCTCGAAGCAAACGCGCAGGTCGTGCTCGACGAGCGCGGCCAGCCCGAGCGACTGATCGGGATCGTCCGTGACGTCACCGACAGGCGCGAGTCCGAAGGCGCGCGCGTCCGTCTGCTCGCCTCCGAGGTCGCGCGCGCCGACGCCGAGCGCCAGCGCGAGCGGCTCAGCGGCATCTTCGAGGGCATCACGGATGCGTTCATCGTCATCGATGACGAGCTGCGCGTCGTCCAGGCGAATCGCGCCGCCGCGCAGCTCGCGCGCTGCGACCAGGACAGTCTGATCGGCCGTAACGTCGCCGAGCTCCCGATGCTGCGCGGCCCGTCGATCGAACGCATCATCGCGCGTGCAACGAAGACGCGAGAGAGCGGCCTCGCGGAGGATCACATCGCGGAGCTCGATCGCTGGTTCGAGTCGAACGTGTTCCCGCTCGCAGAGGGGATCAGCATCTACACGCGTGACGTGACGATGCGGAAGCGTGCTGTCGAGCTCACGTCACGGCTCGCGCGTCACTCGGTGCTGCGCGCGGACGTCGCGGTGGTGCTCTCGGAGCAGCGCGAGCTTCGACCGATGCTCGAGCGCTGCTGCCAGGCGATCGTCACCAACCTCAACGTCGCGTTCGCGCGGCTGTGGACCGTCGACGAAAGCGGCACCACGTTGCTCCTCCAGGCCAGCGCGGGCATGTACACGCACATCGACGGCCCGCACAAGGCGGTGCCGATCGGCTCGTTCAAGATCGGCCTCATCGCCAGCGAGCGCGAGCCGCACCTGACCAACGACGTCTTGAACGATCCGCGCGTCGGCAATCCCGAGTGGGCGCGCAAGGAGAAGATGGTCGCCTTTGCCGGATACCCGCTGCTCGTCGATGGCGAGCTGGTCGGCGTGCTCGCGATGTTCTCGCGCCAGGTGATGCACGAGGACACCATGAGCGCGCTCGGCGGGATCGCCGACACCATCGCGCAGGGCATCGAGCGGCGTCGCGCCGAGACCGAGCTCGATCAGCGGCTCGAGGAGCTCGCTCGTTCCAACGCGGACCTCGAGCAGTTCGCCTACGTGGCGTCGCACGATCTGCAGGAACCCCTGCGCATGATCGCGAGCTACAACCAGCTGCTCTCGCGCCGCTACAAGGGCAAGCTGGATCCCGAGGCCGACGAGTTCATCGGGTTCACGGTCGAGGGCGTGACGCGCATGCAGCGCCTGATCAACGACCTGCTGAGCTACTCGCGCCTCGGCCGGGGCACGAAACAGCACGCCAAGGTGGAGCTGCAGGAGGTGTTCGCGGAAGCGACCGCGAACCTCACGAACGCGATCGAGACCGGGAACGCGAGCGTCACGCACGACCCACTGCCTCCGGTGATCGGCGATCGCGGGCAACTCGTTCAGCTCCTTCAGAACCTGATCGGCAACGCGATCAAGTTCCACGGCGACGAGCCGCCGAAGATCCACGTGATCGCGCAGAGCGACGGCGCAGCCTGGAAGCTCGGCGTTCGCGATAACGGCATCGGCATCGATCCGCAGTACTTCGAGCGGATCTTCGTGATCTTCCAGCGTCTGCACGCTCGCGAGGACTATCCGGGCACCGGCATCGGCCTCGCGATCTGCAAGAAGATCGTCGAGCGTCACGGCGGGCGGATCTGGGTGGAGTCCGCACCCAAGGCCGGTTCGACGATCTGGTTCACGCTCGCGAGGAGATCCTGATGGGGGCGAAAGAGATCGAGATCCTGCTGGTCGAGGACAACCCCGGCGACGTCCGGCTCACGCAGGAAGCGCTCCGCGAGGGGAAGGTCAAGAACCGGCTCCACATCGCGCGCGACGGGGTCGAGGCGATGGAGTTCCTGCGCCGGCAAGGCAAGCATGCCTCGGCGACGCGGCCGGACCTCGTGCTCCTCGATCTCAACCTCCCGCGCAAGGACGGTCGCGAGGTGCTCGCCGAGATCAAGGCAGACCCGGACCTCAAGACGCTGCCGGTCGTCGTGCTCACCACGTCGACCGCCGAGGCCGACATCCTCAAGACCTACAGCCTCCACGCGAACTGCTACATCCAGAAGCCGGTCGATCTCGATCAGTTCGTCACGGTCGTGAAGTCGATCGATGACTTCTGGCTGACCGTCGTGCGGCTACCGCGAGACAGCACATGACCCGCTTGCTCCTCGTCGAGGACTCGCCCGGAGACGCTCGGCTGTTTGCCGAGATGCTTCGCGATATTCCGAATCAGCCGTTCACGCTGACGACGGTGGAGCAGCTCGCCCAGGCCCTCGTCGTGGCCGACGACCACGATGTCGTGTTTCTCGATCTTTCACTGCCCGATGCTCACGGCCTGTCGGTGCTCACCCGGATGATCGACGCAACACATCGTCCCGTCGTCGTGCTCACTGGCAACGAAGACGACGCGCTCGCGGTGCAGGCCGTGAAGGCCGGAGCACAGGACTACCTGAGGAAGTCCGATATCTCCCCCGCGCTCGTCGCGCGCGTCGCGTGGTACGCGATCGAACGCAACAAGAACGAAGAACAGCGTCGGCGACTCGCGGTCGCCGACCAGGCATCACGACGCGCGCGGCTCCTGTCCAGCGTGTCCTCGACGATCGCCGGCTCCTTCGACCTCCAGGTCACGCTCCCCGCGGTCGGGCAGCTCCTCGTGGGCGACCTCGCCGACTACTGCGTGATCGACCTCGTCCATGTGGGACAGTTCGAGCGGGTGGTCGCGGTCGGCCCCGACCCGACGTCTACCGAGATCCTGCGCTGTGCGAGCGAGTATCCGCCCGGCCCCCGCCACCCGAACGCGCTCGCGTTGCGCGCGGTCGAGCGGCGCGAGCAGGTCGTCGTCGAGGACCTCGACCTGTCCAGCTACCCGCCTGACGACCGGGCGCGGAAGACCGCGGAGCAGCTCGGCGTCCGCTCGATGCTGGTGACTCCGCTGATCGCCCGCGATCGCATCGTGGGTGCGCTCTCGCTGAGCATCGGACCTTCGAAGCGCGCGATCGACGACGAGATGCGCCGTCTCGCCAGCGACGTCGCAGATCGCATCGCACTCGGCATCGACAACGCTCGGCTGTACGCCGCCGCCCAGCACGCGATCCGCGCCCGCGACGAGCTGATCGCCGTGGTCTCGCACGACCTGCGCAATCCGCTCGGCGTGGTGATGCTCGCGCTGCAGATGGTGGAGAACGATCCCGATTCGCTCCCGGCCGCGCTGCCTCGTGCGCAGCGGGCGGCGCAGCGGATGAACGGCCTCATCGAGGACCTGCTCGACATCGCTCGCATCGAAACGGGTTCCCTGCACGTCGAGCTCGAGGATCTCGACCTCGCCGGGTTCCTCGACGAGACGTTCGAGCAGCATCGCGCGCTCGCCGCGGCGAGGAATATCACCCTGACGCTCGATCCGGATGACGTACCGCGCCGCGCGCTCGCCGATCGTAATCGGCTGGGGCAGGCGGTCTCGAACCTGATCGGGAACGCGCTGAAGTTCACGCCCGCCGGCGGCACGATCCGCCTGGGCACAGAGCAACGCGGCCATCAGGTCTTGATCTCGGTCAGCGACACCGGTCCCGGCATCGCGGCCGAGCACCTGGGTCACATCTTCGACCGCTTCTGGCAGCAGCAACGCCGCAAGGACGGCGTGGGGCTGGGGCTCGCGATCGTGAAAGGCATCGTCGACGCGCACGGTGGCGACCTCTCGGTCGAGAGCGAGGTGGGCAGCGGATCGACGTTTCGAATCGGCCTCGCGATCCCGACGGGCGACCGGCGCGGCGGCCACGCGAACGGCGTTCGCTAACCCCTCGAACCAACACGGTTCTGTCAGGCCTCCCCGGGTGGGGGGCGCGCCTTGACGCCCTCTGTAACAGCGGGGTATCCCAACCCCCATGCGAGACGTCGTCATCGTCGGTGCTGCCCGCACCCCCATCGGTTCGTTCCTCGGCACGCTGGCAAGCGTGTCGGCCCCCAAGCTCGGTGCGACCGCGATCAAGGCGGCGCTCGAGCGCGCTGGTGTCGCGCCGGCCGATGTCGGCCTCGTGCACATGGGCATGGTGCTGCCTGCGGCCGTCGGTCAGGCGCCAGCGCGTCAGGCCGCGCTCGCCGCTGGTCTCCCGAACAGCGTGCCGTGCGTGACGGTGAACAAGGTCTGCGGCTCGGGCCTCGAGGCCGTGATCGGCGCCGCGCGCGCGATCGCCGCGGGCGAGATCGAGATCGCCGTCGCCGGTGGGATGGAGTCGATGTCCAACGCGCCGCACGCCATCAAGGCATCGCGCACGGGCACGAAGATGGGCGCGATGGAGACCGTCGACACGATGGTCCACGACGGCCTCTGGGATCCGTACAACAACCAGCACATGGGGATGTGCGGCGAGCTCTGCGCGAAGGAGAAGGGCATCCCGCGCAGTGCCCAGGACGAGTACGCCGCCGAGAGCTATCGCCGCGCGCTCGATGCGCAGAAGCAGGGCCACTTCAAGGCAGAGATCGCGGCGGTGAAGATCGCCGACAAGAAGGGCGAGATCACCGTCGATACCGACGAGGAGCCCGGGAAGGGCGCGATCGACAAGCTGCCCTCGCTGCGCGGCGCGTTCCAGAAGGACGGCACGATCACCGCCGGTAACGCGTCGTCGATCAACGACGGCGCCGCCGCCGTGGTGCTGATGTCCGCCGACGAGGCGAAGAAGCGCGGCCTCAAGGTCCTCGCGAAGCTCGTCGCGAGCGGCTACCACGCGCACGCACCGGAGTGGCTCACGACCGCGCCGGCCACGGCGATCCAGAACGCACTGAAGAAGGCGAGCTGGGACACGAACAAGGTCGGCCTCTGGGAGATCAACGAGGCGTTCTCGGTCGTCTCGCTGGTCAACAACCAGATGCTGTCGCTCGATCCGAAGAAGGTGAACATCTGGGGCGGCGCCGTCGCGCTCGGTCATCCGATCGGCGCCTCGGGCGCGCGCATCCTCGTCACGCTGCTTCACCAGATGCAGGCGAACAACGTGAAGACCGGCGGCGCATCGCTCTGCATCGGCGGCGGCGAAGGCATCGCACTGCTCGTCGAGCGGCCCTGATGGAGGTCACGAAGATCGGGGTGGTCGGTGCCGGTCAGATGGGGCAGGGCATCGCGCAGGTCGCGGCCCAGGCCGGCCTCGATGTGATCATCGTCGACGCTGCGCCCGACTTCGCGCAGATGGGCATCGGCAAGATCAAGAAGCAGCTCGACCGGCTCGTCGAGAAGCAGAAGATGGAGGGCAGCGCGCGCGATGCGACGCTGTCGCACCTCAAGGCAGGCAACGCGCACCGCGACCTGTCCGAGTGCGACGTGGTCATCGAGGCGGCGCCCGAGAAGGAAGAGCTGAAGCTCGCGATCTTCAAGAGCCTCGGCGAGGTGTGCAAGGACGAGGCGATCCTCGCGTCGAACACGTCGTCGATCTCGATCACGAAGATCGCCTCGGCGAGCGGTCGCCCCGATCGAGTGATCGGGATGCACTTCATGAACCCCGTGCCGCTGATGAAGCTCGTCGAGATCGTGCGCGGTCTACCGACGAGCCAGGCCACGGCGGACACCGTCACCGCGCTCGCGAAGCGCTTCGGCAAGACGACGATCGGCGCGCGCGACATTCCCGGCTTCATCGTCAACCGGATGCTGATTCCCCTCCTGAACGAGGCCTGCTACGGCCTCTACGAGGGCCTCGGCACCGCGGCCGACATCGACACGGGCGTGCGGCTCGGCCTCAACCACCCGATGGGGCCGCTCGAGCTAGCCGATCTGATCGGCCTCGATACCTGCCTCGCGATCGCCGAGGTGCTGCACCGCGAGCTCGGCGACGACAAGTACCGTCCGTGCCCGCTGCTGCGCCAGTACGTCGCTGCCGGCTGGCTGGGCAGGAAGGTCGCGCGCGGCTTCTACGAGTACGACTCGCAAGGACAGAAGAAAGCATGAGCTACGACAGCTTCGAGACCGTGAAGGTCGTGATCGACGGGCCGCTCGCCGTGGTCTCCATCGACCGGCCACCCGTGAACCCCCTGTCGAGCACCGTGATCTCGGAGCTCACGCACGTCGCCGGCGAGCTCGAGATCTCGACCGACGTGCGCGTCGTGATCCTCACCGGCGCAGGCGAGAAGGCGTTCGTCGCGGGGGCCGACATCAAGGAGATGCTTGACATGACGCCGCAGCAGGCGCGTGCATTCTCCGAGATGGGCGGCATGCTCGGCAACGCGATCGAGAGCAGCGACAAGCCGTGGATCGCGGCGGTCAACGGCCTCGCGCTCGGCGGTGGCTGCGAGCTCGCGCTCGCGTGCGACTTCATTCACTCGTCGGATAAAGGCCAGTTCGGGCAGCCCGAGGTCGGCCTCGGCGTCATCCCGGGCTTTGGTGGCACGCAGCGGCTCGCGCGGCGCGTGGGCATCGCGAAGTGCAAGGAGCTGTGCATGACCGGCGATCGGATCCCCGCCGCCGAGGCGCTGCGGATCGGGCTCGTCGATGCGGTGTGGCCGCACGCGGAGCTCATGGGCAAGGTTCGAGAGCTCGCGCTGCGGATCGCCGCCAACGGACCGCTCGCGGTCGGCGAGGTGAAGCGCCTCGTGCACCAGGGCCAGTCGGCGCCGCTCGATCAAGCGCTCGCACTCGAGGCGCGTAGCTTCGGCCTTCTGTTCGGCACCGCGGATCAGCGCGAGGGAATGGCGGCGTTCGTCGAGAAGCGCAAGCCCACGTTCAAAGGACAGTGACGTGAACTTCACTCCCACCGAAGACCAGCTCGCCGTTCAGACCACGGCCCGCGAGTTCGCCACGAACGAGGTCCTGCCGAAGGCGGCCGAGATCGACCGCGAGCATCGTCACCCCGCGGAGCTCGTGAAGCGGATGGGCGAGCTCGGCTTCCTCGGGATCGCGGTTCCCGAGGAGTACGGCGGCGCCGGCCTCGACAACGTGTCGTACGCGCTCGCGATGGAGGAGGTCTGCCGGGCGTGCGCCTCGACCGGCGTCATCATGAGCGTCAACAACTCGCTGGTGTGCGACCCGATCTATCGGTTCGGCACCGAGGAGCAGAAGCGCGAGTGGCTCACCCCGCTCGCCGCCGGCAAGCTGCTCGGCTGCTTCGCACTCTCCGAGCCCGAGGCTGGCTCCGATGCGGCCGCCCAGAAGACGGTCGCCGAGAAGCACGGCGACAGCTGGGTCATCAACGGCACGAAGAACTGGATCACGAACGGTCCGGTCGCCGACGTCTGCGTGCTGTTCACGATGAACGACAAGGCCGCCGGCCATAAGGGCATCACGGCGTTCATCCTGCCGATGAAGACCAAGGGCGTGCGCGTCGGTCAGCCCGACGACAAGCTCGGCATTCGCGGCTCGAAGTCGTCGCAGATCTTCCTCGACGACGTGCAGCTCTCCGAAGCCCATCTGCTCGGTCAGGTCGGCGGCGGGTTCAAGGTCGCGATGTCCACGCTCGACGGCGGCCGCATCGGCATCGCTGCGCAGGCGCTCGGCATCGCGCGCGCTGCACTCGAGGACTCGCTCGCGTATGCGCAGCAGCGCCGCACGTTCGGCAAGCCGATCGCGCAGCACCAGGCGATCCAGTTCAAGCTCGCCGACATGGCCACCGAGATCGACGCGGCGCGCTTGCTCGTGCTGCGCGCCGCATACCTCAAGGACGCGAAGCAGTCCTATGGCAAGGAGGCCGCGATGGCGAAGCTGTTCGCCTCCGACATCGCGAACCGCGCCGCACGCGAGGGGATCCAGATCTTCGGCGGCAACGGCTACGTGACCGAGTATCCGATGGAGCGTCACTTCCGTGACGCCAAGATCACCGAGATCTACGAAGGCACGAGCGAGATCCAGCGTCTCGTGATCGCAGGGCACCTGGCGAAAGGCGGATGAGATGGCGAAGAACACGGTGGTGGTAGCGGCGCTGCTTCTGCTCTGCGGGGCGTGCGGCGGCAAGAAGGAGTCCAACGAGCCGAGGATGAACGACGGCACCCTCGGCGGTCCGCACCAGGACGCACCCGACCAGAGCGGCCGGATGGTGACGCCCGAGAAGATGGAGGAGATCACGCGCCTCCTGAACCGCAAGGGCAACATCATCTCGAAGTGCCTCTCCAAGGCGGTCGACAACCAGGAGCTGCCGAAGAACTCGCGCGGCAAGATCACGCTCGACATCACGATCTCGCCGTCCGGTAAGGCCGATGCGGTGAAGATCATCAAGGCGAGCCTCGACTCGCCGTCGCTTCACGAGTGCGTCGTCAGTCACGTCAAGGAGATCCAGTTCCCCGAGATCCCGACGACGTACCCGACGTCTCACACGTACGCGTTCGAGGCGATGTGAGGGCGGGGGCGCTCCTCGTGTTGGTGGCGGCGTGTGGAACGTCCGCGCCCAAGCAGACCGAAGCGCCCGTTGTCTCGTCGAAGAACACCACGCGCGTTCCGGTCGAGGAGCCCGAGGAAGAGGGCGTCACGATCGTCAACGCGCGCGGTCGGATGGACACGGATGCGATCGCGGCCGGCCTGGAGCCGCACAACGCCGCGCTGATGGACTGCTACATGTCCAAGCTCGAGCGTCGCCGCTGGATCGGTGGCCACGTGGTGTTGCACTGGGAGATCAAGAAGGACGGCACGATCAGCGCGGTGAAGCTCGCCGAGTCGGATCTCGGGGCGTGGCCGATCGAGAAGTGCCTGCTCGAGGTCGCGCGCTCCGCGACGTTTGCGAAGCCGATCGGCGGCGACGCAGACTTCTCGATCCCGCTCGACTTCGCCGCGAAGGGCCGCCTCGTCACCTGGGAAGAGGACAAGGGTCTGAAGGCTGTCGGTGGCCAGACCGTCAAGCTCGACGCGTGCGCGAAGGGAAAGGTCCCCGCGCCCTCGGACGTCACCGTCACGGTGTACGTCGGGCCCGCCGGCAAGGCGCAGTCCGTCGGGTTCGCGTCCGCGAAGACCACGATCGATGACGCCTGGGCCGACTGCGCCGAGAAGGCCGCGCTCGCGTGGCGGCTGCCGGATCCCAAGGGGGTCGTGGCGAAGCTCGCGATCAAGTACCGCGCGGATTAGCACGGTAAGGTCTCCGTTGGGTCGGCTCCTGGGCCGCTCCCGCAGGCTAGTCTGCGAACAGATGCAGCCTCCGATCGTCATCGTGGACGAGGGCGAAGGCCCGATCGTCGCGACGGCCATTCACGATGGCCATCACCTCCGCGAGCAGTGCGCAGCGCTCACGGGGCTCGATGATGCGGCTCGATTCCGCGAGGAGGATCCGTTCACCGCGCGGATCGCCTCGCTGGTTCCCACCCGGTTGATCGCGACGCGTTCCCGCTTCGAGGTGGATCTCAACCGGCCGCGCGAGAAGGCCGTCTATACCTGTCCCGAGGATGCGTGGGGCCTCGCGTGCTGGCGCGAGCCGCCACCTCCCGAGCTGATCGACGGCTCGCTCGCGGTCTACGACGAGTTCTACGCGGTGCTCGAGCGCGTGCTGCGCGAGCGTGAGCGGAAGTACGGCAAGTTCGTCGTGCTCGACATTCACTCGTACAACCACTGCCGTGACGGAGCCGGGCTCGCGGCGCCGTCGGAGGAGAATCCCGAGGTCAACCTCGGCACGGAGAGCATCGACCGCGCGCGGTGGGGAGGCCTCGTCGATCGGTTCAGCGCGGACCTCGCCGCAGCCGGCAAGCTCGACGTGCGCGAGAACGTGAAGTTCAAGGGCGGCGCGATGTCGCGCTGGATCAACGCGCGGTTCCCCACCACCGGCTGCTCGCTCGCGCTCGAGTTCAAGAAGACGTTCATGGACGAGTGGACCGGCGTGCCCGACGACGCGCGCATCGCCGCGCTGTCGCGAGCGGTGGCCGCGACCTTGCCCGGGCTCGCCGAGTCGTTGAAGGCATGACCGGCGAGGAGCTGATCCGCGTCGCGCGCGAGCGGCTCGCCGTGGGCAAACCCATCCGCCGCACGCTCGAAGATGGGGGGCGCCTGCACATCGATCGGCCGCTGCCGTTTCTGTGCGTGTACCGCGCGCCCGACGGCCCGGATCTCGGCACCGCCGATCTGGTGCGTACGCAGGCGTCGTACCTGATCGCGCCACCGGGGCTCGACGTGACCGAGC
>JACCRC010000191.1 GCA_013813765.1 Deltaproteobacteria bacterium
CTCTACGCCGAGGCGCAGCGTCGCTATCTCGAGAGCGTCTCTCCGTACGCGCGACGCCTGTTCGATCAGATGCCGGTACCCGACGTCGACGAGATCGAGGGCCTGCCGCCCGCCGTTGCCTTGCAGCAGCAGCGCGGCTCGCCGACCACGCGCTCCTCGGTCGGCACGGTCACGACGCTGTCGAACCTCGTGCGCATGCTGTACTCGCGCGCCGGCAACTATCCGCCGGGGCAGGGCATCCTCTACGCCGACGCGTTCTCGCCGAACACGCCCGACGGCGCGTGCCCGACGTGCAGTGGGCTCGGCCGGATCTACACCGTGACCGAGCAGTCGATGGTTCCGGATCCGGGCAAGACGATCCGCGATCGCGCCGTGGCCGCGTGGCCGATGGCGTGGGGCGGTCAAAACCTGCGCGACATCCTCGTGACGCTCGGCATCGATGTCGACATCCCGTGGCGCGAGCTTCCGAAGAAGACCCGCGATTGGATCCTGTTCACCGAGGAGCAGCCGCAGGTGCCCGTCTACGCCGGCCTGACGCCCGCCGAGACCAAGCGCGCGCTCAAGCGACGCGAGGAGCCCAGCTACATGGGCACGTTCTCGAGCGCGCGGCGCCACTTGTTTCACACGTTCGGCGCGACGCAGTCGCAGATGATGAAGCGCCGCGTGATGCGGTACATGATCGCGAGCCCGTGCAGCGCGTGCGGCGGCAAGCGACTGCGACCCGAGGCTCTCGAGGTGCGGTTCGACGGCCGTGACATCACCGAGCTCTCGCGGCTTCCGCTGAAGCAGCTCGCGGTGGTGATGCAGCCCTACGCGACCGGGAAGAAGGTCGTCGAGTCGGCGGCAGATCATCCGGAGAAGGCGGTGGTCGCGCAGCGCATCGCCGAGGACGCGGCCGCCCGTCTCGCGGTGCTTCTCGATCTCGGCCTCGGCTACCTGACGCTCGAGCGAAGCACGCCGACGCTGTCTCCCGGCGAGCTGCAACGCCTCCGCCTCGCGACGCAGGTGCGCTCGAACCTGTTCGGCGTGGTCTACGTCCTCGACGAGCCGTCCGCCGGCCTGCACCCCGTCGACACCGAGGCGCTGCTCGCCGCGCTCGATCGGCTGAAGGCGCAGGGCAACTCGCTGTTCGTCGTCGAGCACGACCTCGACGTGATCCGCCGCGCCGACTGGATCGTCGACGTCGGTCCCGCGGCCGGTCAGCACGGCGGCGAGATCCTGTACAGCGGTCCGCCGCAGGGCCTCGCCGAGATCGAAGCGTCGCAGACGCGCGCATATCTGTTCCGCGAGGAGCCGCTGCCGCCACGCACGCCGCGCGAAGCACGCGGCCAGCTCCGGCTCACCGGTGTCACGCGCAACAACCTCGACAACCTCGACGTCGGCTTTCCGCTCGGAGTGCTCACCGCGGTCACCGGCGTCTCCGGCTCCGGGAAATCCAGCCTCGTGAGCCAGGCGCTCGTCGAGCTCGTGTCGGCCGAGCTCGGTCGTCCCGAGGTGGAAGAGTCCGACGAGTCCGCTGATGTCGATCCGCTGCACGCCGACGACATCGTCGACACCGCAGGCTCGATCGCCGGCGGTCTCGGTCCGATCAAGCGGCTCGTGCGCGTCGATCAGGCACCGATCGGACGCACGCCGCGCTCGAACCTCGCGACCTACACCGGCCTGTTCGACCACGTACGCAAGCTGTTCGCCGCGACGAAGCTCGCGAAGGCGCGCCGCTACGACGCCGGTCGCTTTTCGTTCAACGTCGCGAAGGGCCGCTGCGAGAACTGCCAGGGCGAGGGCTTCGTGTTCGTCGAGATGCTCTTCCTGCCGTCCGTGTACGCACCGTGCAACGTGTGTGGCGGCAAGCGCTACAACGCGAAGACGCTCGAGGTCACCTATCGCGACAAGACGATCGCCGACGTGCTCGGCATGACCGTCGACGACGCGTTCGAGTTCTTCGCCGAGGAGACCTCCATCGCCCGCTCGCTCGAGGTGCTGCGCCAGGTCGGCGTCGGCTACCTGCGGCTCGGTCAGCCGGCGACCGCGCTCTCGGGCGGCGAAGCGCAGCGCATCAAGCTCGCGACCGAGCTGCAGCGCGGAAGCCGCGGCGACGCCCTCTACATCCTCGACGAGCCCACCACTGGCCTGCACCCGGCCGACGTCGAGAAGCTCGTGCTTCAACTCGATGCGCTCGTCGAGGCCGGCAACACCGTCATCGTCGTCGAGCACGACACCCGCGTCGTCGCCGCCGCCGACTGGATCATCGACATCGGGCCCGGTGCCGGCGACGAGGGCGGCCAGGTGGTCGCGGAGGGCACGCCGGCGGAGGTCGCGCGCGCGAAGAAGAGCCGCACGGCGCCGTACCTCGCGCGCTTTCTCGACGCCGCCTAGGCCGGCGGAAGGATCGCGGCAACCTCGACGGTGACGTCGGGAAACGCGAGCATCGCGATCGTCTCGCCACGCCGGTACGACGTGATCGACCGCCACACACCGCCATCGCGCTCGCGCCGGACCTCCACAAGCCCGTTCACCAGGTCGACGACCCAGTACTCGTCCACGTCGGAGATGCCGTAGAGCAACGCCTTCTCGGTGCGGTCGTACGCGAGCGAGGTGCGCGCGACCTCGATCACGAGGTACGCGCGTGACGGGTGCTCGCGCCAGTAGTCTCCAGACGGTGTCACGTAGACGTCGGGCTCGGGCTCGGAGTCGTCGGTCGCGGCGATCGGACTCTGGCACCGAACCGCGGCCCGAGCACCGAGGGCCGCTTGCAGCCGGGCGTGGATCAAGTGTGTCGAATGCGTGTGGCTCGGGTCGATCGGGCTCATGGCGACGACGAACCCGAACACGAGCTCGACTCGTTCGTCGCGGAACGCCCCCTGAGCAACCAGTTGTTCGTACTCCACGCGACCAAGCTTCCGCAGCGGCTGGTTCGTGATCGGCGTCCCCACGGTCGACATGCTCTGCATGAGTTTACTCCTTGCACGTACGTGCGAGGAGCAAGACGTGGGCGCGTCGACGGTACTTGCGATCTCGCGCTCTTACTACCGCGACGCGTCCGACGATCGGCCAATGGCGGTACGGGTCGCCAGCGTTCGTCGGACGATCGCTACGTGGGCTTCATCGGCCTCGGAGCGGAACATGGCGCGGCGCTACCGCGGCGGGCCGGCTTCCGCCGGCAGGAGTGTCTTCAGCCACTCCACGATCTCGCGCTCGTCAACGTCCGCGTAGCTGCCCGGTGTGTTGGACTTGATCCAGTCCGCGCACTCCGGGACCTTCGCCGTCCAGCTCTTGGTGGCGACCTTCTTACCGGTACGCCGTTCGTAGACCGTCACGGTCGGGTCTCGCATCACGCGATCGAGGGACTTCTGCTTCTCCGAGCCATCGGTCGCCACGTACCGGCAGCTCGCGGCCTTGCGTAGCTTGGAGGTCATGACCGCCACGAGATCGAGGCGCGCGATGGGAACGTCTTCTCCGATGTACTCCCACGTCAGGTTCTCGGAGAGCAGCAACAGCGACGCTTGGCCTCCACCCTTGGCCTCGCCGGGAAACAGGACCGGGCCCTTCTGCACCTTGGAGAGCAGCGCCGACACGGCCGTACGGTCGAGCTCCACGGTTCCCTTGCGCGTGCCGCTCGCGAGCTCCAGCGTCACCGGATACTCGAACGGCCGCTCGCGGTCGCGAAGCTTCTGCAGGTCGAGCGCCGCGATCGCAGGAGTCAGATCGATGCGCCCGACCACCACCCCGTCCTTGGGCTCGAAGGTCTGCGCTCCGATCGTGAGCTTCCTGGCCGACGGCGCCTTGAAGGCAAGTCCCACCGTTCCGTCCTCCGCGAGGCGGAGGCCCGTACAGAGGTCGACACGCTCCACGCCGCCGGCTTCCGCGTCGAACGAACCCTGACAGCCGACGAGCGTCTCGCCGGGCCGGCTCGGAATCGCGTCGCTGACTTCGAGCTTCTCCTGCGCGCCGATCGTGAACGGAAACTTGTGCTCCGTCTTGCGGCCATCGAGCGCGGTCGCGACCACGAACAGCGAGTTCTCTCCGGACGCTCCGCCGACGCGAAACACGGCCGTTCCCGTGTCGTCGGTGACCTTCTCCTTCGGATTGGAACCTCCGCGGTCGGGCGCCACGTAGAGATGCGTGCGCGGCTCGGCGGTGAGTGTGACGTCGAGCTCCGACCCGACCTGCTTCGCGCTGTACGCGACAGCGACCGGCTTGTCCTTCGACGCAGCCGCACCGTCGTCGGCTTTCTTGCTGCACGCCGCGGCACAGCCGACGAGCGCGATCATCATTCCCACGGCTTGCATCCGGCATCTTGTCATTGGCTGGACACCTTTCCGATCTCCGACATCAATACCGGCATGACGCCTCCGCGTAGATCATCCTCGAGATGATAGACATCGCCGGGTCCGGTTCGCGTCGTGCTCTGCTTGAACGCGACGTTTGCATTGTTCTTGACCCCGATGGTCAGCGCGCCGACGAGCGTCTGATCCGCTACTCGGAAGACCATCGCATCGGCAAAGAACAGACCGGGCTCGAACTGTCCCGTGGCGAGCAGCTTCGGTGGCACGTACTTGGTCTCGCGCAGCACGACCACGTACGTCAGGCCTCGGAGGCGTTCCGCGTCGACATCGAGATCGAGCAGCGGCTGCTTCTCGAGCATCTCCTTGTTGTACTCGTCCGCGACCTGCTTGCCGGGCGGCAGCTTCCTCGTCGCGATCAAGACGGCGAGGTCGCGGAGGAACGGCCGCCCATCGTAGGGACGGATGACCACGTCAGCGCGAGGCGGTTGCAGCGGATCCTCCAGATCTTCGATCCGGAACACGGCGACATTGTGCGGCTGCGTCGGCGAGTACCAGCGCAGGTCACGCACGGCTAACGGCATCCGGGTGACCGGCGAAGGCACCGAACGCGCCTTGTCGCGAATGGTCGCGAGCACGCGAAGCCGCGCCGAGACAGCCTCGGCGTGCTTCTCGAGCCACGTGGTCACGACGCGCGCTTCGTGATCTCCGGATCCCCCGCCGCCATTCTTGCAGCCAAGCGTGCACACCAGCGCGAGCACGATCGCGCGGACGGCGGCGCTCACTTGCAGGTCTGGAAGCGGACGTAGCCCCACTGCAGCTTGCTCGCTTTCTGGAACGTGCCGCCACCCGAGTACGTCTCGTTGGCGGTCGCCGACGTCAGCTGACAGTACGGTTCGCCGGGAACCTGGTAGAGCACGAACATCTTCATGTAGCGGTAGTCCGGAAGCTGGCCCTTCTTCACGATCTTCCAGTCCGAACCGGTGAGCTTCTTGACATTGGCCTTCACCGGGCCCTTCTTGAACGCGTTCGTCGCGAGAGCACACGCGTAGCCCTTACACTTGTCGCCCTCGAGCTTCCACTCGGCAGCCGTCGCGTCGACCGCGGCCTTCAGCGCATCGAGTCGTGCCTGATCGGTGCTCCACAGCATCGACAGGTCCGCGGGGACGGCGACGCCTCCGGCAGCGAGCATCTCCGTCGCCTTCGCGGTCCGCTCCGCCTTGGTGGCCGCGCTGACCTGGAAGTACGTCGCATACTTGACCTCGCCTTCGGTCTGGATCCAGCCCTCGTCCTTGCGGAACGACTCGATGGTCGGCATCGGAGTCCGGCGATCGACCGTGGGCTGGAGGGCGCGCATCACGACCTCGGTCAGCGTCTTCGCAGGATCCGAGGCGGCCACGCAGATATCGGCGCGGCTGTATTCGGCGTTGCTCTCACCGGTGAACGTCGCGTAGTTCCCCTTCCGGCAGGTCTCGACATCGCCGTAGGGCTTGCACACCGGTCCGAGCGCCTCGAGCTGCGTGCGGAACGTCTTGACGCTCTCGGCGTTGTTCAGCGTGCGGTTGCCTTTCCAGGTGTCCATCACTTGCCCGAGGTTGAAGCGCCCGCCCACGGCGGTGCTGGCCTCACCGATCAGCTTCTGGCACACCGTCTGGCGCTCGGCCGCTTGCTTCTCGGATGCCTTGTCCGCAGTACGTGCATCCGCGGCCGCAGCACCGAGCACGTTGGCGGCCGCAGCGAGCTTCTGGCACCACGGCACGATCGCGTTGTGGCGCTCGGTCAGCTTGCGACCGCGTTCGGTTCCGCGACCCTTCGGCGTCACGGCCTTCATGCCACTCAGGTATGCGTTCGGTCCGCGGGCGCAGAGGTTGGCGTGCGTGATCGCGGTCGCCGCGGTGACTCCCGGCTTGATCGTCTCGCCATCGAAGATCGCCGGGTCCTTCGTGTATGCATCGAACGCTCGCTCGATCACGCCCAGCTTCGCGTCGTTCTGCTCGGACTCGTAGTCGGCGCTCGCGCTGCGGGCGCCGAACGCGAGGAAGGAGACCACCACCGAGAGTCTCCACATGCACCTGCTCCAACGGTTGCTCATCGCCCATGATACGAAGCGCGCGGACACCTGACTACGCCGGGCCTTTGGATTTAAGGACGTTTAAGCCGCGAAGATCGTGAGGGAGATTGGTGCGTTTGAGCGGGAATGCGCATCCGTCCGTCCGTCGTGTTCCTCGGGATCGTGGCTGCTTGTAGTGGAAAGGGGGACACGGCGCGGCCGGGCCCCGTGGCCAAGCCCACGGCGGTGGAGAGCGCGAACGTGCTCCCGGTGATGGAGCGCGTGAAGGTGGCGGCGGTCCCGCTGCCGCTGTTCCAGGCGAGCCAGCAGATCGTCGGGCAGGAGCAGCAGCAGGCCCCGTGGACGCTGACCGCGTCGGATGGCTCCGGCCTGCTCGTGACGAAGGTCGAAGCGAAGGCCGTGCTGCAGGGGCCGCTCGCGTTCACCGAGCTGCATCTGCACTTCCACAACACCGAGGACCGCGTTCGCGAGGGCACGTTCGCGATCACGCTGCCGAGCGGCGCCGCGGTGTCGCGGTTCGCGATGAAGATGGATAACGGCCAGTTCATGGAGGCCGAGATCGTCGAGAAGCAGCTCGCGCGCCGCGCGTACGAGGACAACCTTCACCGCAAGACGGATCCCGCGCTGCTCGAGAAGGCGCCGGGAAATCAGTTCACGGCGCGCGTGTTCCCGATCCCCGCGAAGGCCGACAAGCACCTCGTGATCTCGTTCTCGCAGGAGCTGCCGGGCACGCGCTACACGCTGCCGCTCCGCGGGCTGCCGAAGATCGAGGCGCTCGACATCGGGCTCGCGGTCACGGGCCTCGATGGCAAGACGACGGAGCAGAAGCTCTCGCAGCGCAACTGGACGCCGGATCGCGACTTCGTCTCCGATGCGCCGAGCGCGGCGGAGGCGCTGTACGCGGGGCAGTATGTGGTCGCGCAGATCTCGCCGTTCGATCAGGCGCAGGTCGCCGTGGACAAGCCGACCGCGATCACGCTGCTGGTCGATACCAGCGCGTCACGCGCGCTCGGGTTCGAGCGCTATGCGCGCAACGTGCGCGAGCTGATCGCGTCGATGGTCATCCAGTACGGCGATGGTCTGCAGCTCGAGCTGATCGCGTTCGATCAGGACACGCACTCGATCTTCTCGGGCCGCGCGGCCGACGTCGGTGACGCGCAGGTGCGCGCGCTGATCGAGCGCGGTGCAGCCGGTGCCTCGGATCTCGGTCAGGCGCTCGCGTCGATCGACGCTCCGAAGTCACGCGTCGTCGTGATCACCGACGGCGTCATTACCGCTGGCAAGGAGACCGCAGACCTTCGCGGCATGGTCGGCAATCTCGCGAAGAAGCAGGTCGAGCGGATCGATATCGTGCTCGCCGGCGGCATTCGCGACGAGGCGATGGCCTCCGCGCTGGTCACCTCGGGCCTGAGGAATGCGGGCGCGGTGCTCGACATGGATCACGGCCTGACGGACGTCGTCGCGGGCATCGGCGAGAAGGTCATGGCGGACGTCCCGGTCGAGATCGCCGGCGCGGACTGGGTGTATCCGAAGGTGATCAAGAGCGCGCGGGCCTCGGCGCGCACGATGGTGTACGCGAAGATGTCTGCACCGACGCAGACGATCCAGGTCAAGGTCGCCGGCCGCACGCGTGCGATCGGTCTCGCGGGTGGAACGCCCGCGCTCGTCGAGCGAGCCGCGGCAACGGCCGAGATCGCCGAGCTCGAGACCAAGCTCGAGGCGGCGCAGGGCAAGGAGCGCAAGGAGCTGCGCGAGCAGATCGCGACGAAGT
This sequence comes from Deltaproteobacteria bacterium, assembly GCA_013813765.1. Lineage (GTDB taxonomy): Bacteria > Myxococcota_A > Polyangia > Haliangiales > Haliangiaceae > JABFXX01. Next base: position 8,126 of record JACCRC010000191.1, read on the forward strand.
CGGTCGCGGCGCGCGTGATCTCGAGCCAGACCGCGATGCTCGTGCTCGAGACCGACGGCGACTACGCGCGCTACGGCATCGATCGCAAGTCGCTGACCGACATCCTCGTCGTCGGCCCGAGCGGCATCGAACAGAAGCGCCGCGCGGCGCAGATCGCGATGGGCGAGCCGGCGAAGCCGCAGATCACGAAGAAGCCGGCGACGAAGACCGCCACGACGAAGAACGTCCAGACGGCCGACAAGCTCGTAGAGGAGGAGTCTAAGCCCGAGAAGCGGAAGGCCAAGCAGGACGAGGGCGGCAGCGAGGGCGAGTCGATGACCGACCTCGAGGATCTGAAGAAGGAGTCGAAGGACGAGGTCGCTCGACTGGAAGCCCCTTCGGACTCCGCTCCGGCTGCCGAGCCGATGCCGCAGCCGTCGGCACCTCCTCCGCCGCCGGTCACCACCGGCGCGACGATGGGCTCCTCGGCGGTCGCCGACGGCCGCTCGATGGACCGCGCCGATGCACCGCGCGTCGCGAGCCCGAGCCCGCGTCCGCCGAGCCGTGACCGGTTCAGCGACGATCAGGTGCTCTCGCAGGATCGCCCCAGCGGCCCCTCGCGCGAGCAATGGCCGCCGGCCGGGTCGCCCGCGGCGCTGAAGGGCCCGCTCGCCGAGATCGATCGCGCGATCAAGCGCGGCAACGTCGACCTCGCACTCGAGAAGGCGAGGGCGTGGCACGCGAAGGACCCGAGCGACGTGCTCGCGCTGATCGGCATGGGCGATGCGCTCGAGGCGAAGAAGGATCTCGCGAACGCGTCGCGCATGTACGGCTCGCTGATCGATCTGTTCCCGGGCCGCGCTGACCTCCGTCGTTTTGCGGGCGAGCGGCTCGAGCGGATCGGTGCGCAGTCGCGCGCGCTGATGATCGATACGTATCAGCGCGCGGTCGAGGAGCGCCCTGATCACATGACCGGCCACCGTCTGCTCGCGTACGCGCTCGTGAAGGACAGCCGGTTTGCCGAGGCGTTCACCGCGATCCTTCGCGGCATCGACCAGAAGTACCCGAGTGGCCGCTTCCAGGGCGGCGAGCGCGTGCTCACCGAGGACGCGGGGCTGATCGGCGCCGCATACGTCGCCGCGGATCCGACGAAGACGAAGGAGGTCACGGCCGAGCTCGGCAAGCGCGGGCTGACGCTCGCGACCGGCAGCTCGACGCGCTTCATCCTCTACTGGGAGACCGACGCGAACGACGTCGACTTTCACATCCAGGACTCGAAGGGCGGACACGCGTTCTACGGCGCGAAGCAGCTACCGTCGGGCGGCGAGCTCTACGCGGATGTCACCACCGGCTACGGCCCCGAGGAGTTCGCGATCCAGGGCAAGCCGACCGCAGGTCCCTACAAGATCTCGATCAACTACTACTCGCAGGGCCCGATGGGCTACGGCATGGGCCTTCTGCAGATCCTTCGCCACGACGGCAAGGGCAAGCTGACCTTCCAGGATCGTCCGTACGTGATCATGAACGACCACGCATACGTCGACCTCGGCAGCTACAAGCTCTAAGACCAGCCGGTCCAGAAGAACACGAGCGCGTGGAAGCCGCGCTCCTTGTGCGCGGGCTCGAGCGTCGCGGGAACCTTCATGCGATCGGTATCGCCCTTGTTGCCTGGCCACGGATCGATCATGACGAGGTCCTCGTCGCGGTCGGTGGGCTGGACGCGATCCATCGTGACGCCGACTGCGTGCTGGACGAAGTCGTCGCCGGCATCGCCCGCGGCGCCCGGCTGCGGGTGCAGCTTCTTGAAGGCCGTGGGGAGCATCGCGCCGCGATAGCCGCGGCCTTGCTTCACCCACTCGATGATCGCGCTGGTCGGCGTCGCGACGCGGCGGCACTGCAGCCGATAGCCGATCTCGTGGAGCGCGGACACGCGACCTGCGAACCAGCGCTGCACCTTCTCGATGTTGCCGCCCTCGCGCCCGGTGTTGAGCTCGTGAAAGATGATCTCCTGGATGCCCGGCGCATACGCACCGGCCCGATAGGCGATCCGGCGCAGCAAGTAGGCCGTGGACGCACCGGCACACGCGGTCGGCGTGTGGAACACGGGGACCAAGAACCGGATCTCCTCCGGCTTCTGCAGAACAACGTCGTCGCGAGTCACGCTCATCACCACGAGGCACGCGCAGCGTACACGAGGCGTGCGCGCATTGTCTGCGCAGCACGGGCAAGGTTCGCCTTTGGCGGACCGCGCAGCTGCGCGTGGTCGCGCAGCGCAGGTGGACGCCCAACTCCCAGCATCGAGACCTGTTACGCGCCCGCAACGAAAGGCCTTCCTTCGGGATAGCTTGACACTGTGTCAGCCTTCTTGTATCGACACAGTGTCAGGTTATGCCCCGCCGCCCCGACCTCGCCCGACGCTCCGAGCTGGCTCATGCCGCGTTCGAGGTGCTGCGCACGCGCGGGATGGGCACATCGATGCGCGAGCTCGCCGACGCGCTCGGGGTGAAGCGTCCAACCCTGTACTTCTACTTTCCCGACCTGAACGCCGTGTTCGAGACCGTCCTCGAGCACATGTATCAGCAGCTCTCCGAGGCAGTGCTGGGCCGCGTGAAGACCGAGCAGCATCCACTGGACCGCCTGCGTGCGGTGGTCGAGGCGACCCTCGACTTCCATCGCGAACGGCCGCAGCTGATCGGCGGCCTCTTGCAGCTGTGGGCGATGGGCGGCCGCGACGTCGCGAGCATCCTCGACCGCGAGCGCAAGATCGTGCTCGCCGGCCGCGCCGCACTCGTCGCGGATCTCCAGGCGGGGATCGGCCGCGGCGATGTGCTGCCGTGCGATGCGGACCGCGTTGTCGATCTCGTGCTCGCCGTTGTCGACGGCGTGCTCGTCCACCACGTGCTCGGGATCGCTCGGGCCGAGGATGTCACCGAGGAGCTGGTGCAGCGCGTGCTGGAACCGCTGCGCCCATCGAAGACCAAGCGAAAGAAGAAAGCGCCATGACCAAGCCCCTGTTCCTCGCGCGACTGATCGGCTCCCAGGCGGAGATGGGCGCGCAGCACGGGAGGCTCGCCGCCGACGACGCTGTGCGCCTGCTCGAGTTCTACAAGACGATGCCGGAGCGCACGCTCGCCGGCGATCTGCCGAAGGCGGGCAAGCTCGCCGTGCGGCTCCTCGCGAATGCGTGGCAGTCAAACCTCGCGCGCACGCGGCCGCCCGAGCTCGTCGCTCGCACG
>JACCRC010000193.1 GCA_013813765.1 Deltaproteobacteria bacterium
AGTGCGAGCCCAGCGATCGCGAGGCGCCGCCGACGCGCCGCCGGGTCGCGCCGCAGCTCGCTGATCAGCGAACGCAGGTCCGGCCAGCGGTCGGTGGGATCCGCGCTCATCGCCCGGCGCAGCGCCGACGCGACATGCGCCGGCATCGCACGCCCAGCCGTCGCCGCGACGCCGGACTCCGGGCGTGTGCCCGTCAACGCCTCCCACAGCGTGCACGCATACGCGTATTGATCCGCGCGCTGGTCGACATCCCCGCCGCGCTGTTGCTCGGGCGCCATGTACGCGGGCGTTCCGACCGCGCCGCGTGTCGCGAACGGTCTGCCCGAGCCCGCATCGTCTGGATCCGCCGGCAGCTCGGCCTCCGTCAGCTCGCGCGCGAGACCGAAGTCCGCGACGCGCGGGCGGCCGTCCTCGCCGACGAGCACGTTGTCGGGCTTGAAGTCGCGATGGATGATGCCGGCGTCGTGCGCAGCCGCGAGCCCGTCGCCCGCGGCGATGTAGAGCGCGAGGATCTCGCGACCGTTCTTGCCCACGCGCCAGCTGCGCGCGGTGCCGCCCGCGACGTACTCCATCGCGACGAACAGACGATCCGCGTGCTCGCCGACCTCGTAGATCGTGACGACGTTCGGATGGTTCAGCTTCGCGAGTGCCTGGCCCTCGCGCTCGAACCGTGCGAGCGCACGCTCGGAGACGTGGACGCCGAGCTTGATCGCGACTGCGCGATCGAGCCGCTGATCGCGCGCGAGGTAGACAACGCCCATCCCGCCCTGTCCGATCGCATGCTCGATCCGGTACTTGTCGGCGACGATCGTCCCCGGTACCAGCGGCCCGTGCTCGTCGAGGCCCGGCGCCGCCGCGAGCGCCTCGAGCAGCGACGCATCGGAGCCGAGGTCCTCACGTGAGTCATCGGTCATGCAGCGCGTGATTGTAGATGGACGACGCGGCCCATGTCCTCCATCTCGAGCACCGCCGCACGGCGCAGCAGGTGCGTGCCCAGTGTGCGCTGCTCGCGCGCGGCGAGGAACGCGGCGCGCACGACGACGTTCTTGATGTAGCCGCCCGTGAGCTCGAACTCGCGCGCGAGTGACGGGATATCGAGATCGCGCTCGCGCGGCATCGCCGCCGGGAGGAACGACCGCCACAGGCGCTCGCGCTCGGTGACCTCGGGAACGTCGAGGCGGAGGTGCAGCGTCAACCGCCGCTGCAGAGCATCGTCGAGCGCCGAATCCTTGTTCGTGGTCATCACGACGACGCCGCTGTACGCCTCGAGCCGCTGCAGCAAGTAGTTGACGTGCGCGTTCGCGTAACGATCGTTCGACGTCTCCACGTCGGTCCGCTTGCACAGCAGCGAGTCGGCCTCGTCGAACAACAGCACGGCGTGCGCGCGCTCGGCCAGATCGAAGACGCGCCCGAGCGACTTCTCGGTCTCGCCGACGTAGCGCGACTGGATCTGCGAGAGATCGACCTGGTAGAGGTCGAGTCCGAGCCCCTTTGCGATCAGCCCCGCGAGCATCGTCTTGCCGGTGCCCGGGGGGCCGGAGAACAGCGCGATCGAGCCGCGCCCGCGCTCGACGCGCCGCCCCAAACCCCACTCGCCGTAGACCTTCGGCGCGAACACTCGTCGAGCGATGAACTCCTCGACCCGGCCGCGATCGTCGGGCGCGAGCACCAGGTCGCTCCACTCGACGCGCACGTCCACCTGCCACGCGAGATCCTGAAGGCCGTTGCGGAGCCGGCGCTCCACACCGGTGCGCAGGTCGCTCACGGTCGGCGCGCGGCGCTCGGCCTGCGCGACGAGCAGCGCCTCCCGCGCGGTGCTCGCGATCTCGCCAGGCGTCAAGTGGAACGCGCGCGCGATCGCTTCTACGCCGCTCTCGGCGCGCGCGTTCGGCAGCTGCTGTTTCCAGAGCGCGAGCCGAGTCGTCTCGTCGGGCACGGCGATCTCTAGCTCGCGCACCGCGACGTCGAGTGATAGCCGCGGCGGGCGCGACGTCTCGATCCCGAGGATCACGTGCCCCTGGTGCGAGACCATCGGGCGCAGCAGATCGCGGACATCGTCACTCGCGGGTGGCAACGGCCCGAGAAACAGCGTCGCGCCGAGGACCAGCGCGTCGCGTTGCGCGATGCGGAGCAGCGGCTTGCGCTGCGCCGCCTCCGCGGACATCAGATCTAGCGCGAGCAGCGGCTGGTCACGGTGCGCTGCGATCCGTCCCGCGATCGTGCGCTTGCCGGCACCCGCCAGGCCCCACAGCACGGTCCAGGGCGTCGCGCCGGTGCCGTGACACAGCCGCGCCACCGCCGTGCGCTGGTCGGGCGCGAGCACGAGGTCATCGAGGTCCTTCGGCGCGTGGACGAGCTTCGCGAACCGGCGTAGCGCACTCGACGGCTCGCCGTCGATGGACAAGAGGTCGATCGCCCCGAGCGACGGCTGTACCACGCGACCGCCCGCGGTGCCGTCACCCGGATCGTTGCCGACCTCGACGAGCCGCCACTGCAAGAGCGGCCGCTCGGGATCGAGGACGCCGAGGAGGCGCGTGCGATCCGCGCGCGTCAGGCGCAACAGCTGCGTGATGAAGGTCAGCGTGACCCCGCGCTTCGGTCCGCCGCGAAGCGCCTGGAACAGCTCCGCGAGCGCCGGATCGATGTGCGGGGCGAGCGCGATGATCAGCACCTCGGTCTCGAGCTCCGTGAGCCGGAGCCGCGCCGCGAGGCGGCCGAGCGGCGTCTCCGCGCGTGCCGAGGCGACCTCGCTGTTCGCGCGCTCGACGCGTGCCGCCAGCGCCGGCAGGTCGTTCGCGTCACCACGCGACTCCGCTCGTGCGACGAGCACCGCACGTAGATCGCCGCTCGGGACCGGGCGCGCCTTGCCCTCCACGAGGTGCCGCAGCCCGAGCTCCGCGACGAGCCACAACCGCTGCAGCTCGCGATCCAGCCACGATGCTTCGCGCATGATCACTCTCCGACCCCGAACATCCAGTCGACGACGCTGTTGCCGGTGCTCGCCTTCCAGACGCCGTCCTCCGGCACCGTCTGCCACTGCTGGCCCTTGATCTCCTCGCCGTACACGTGCGGCGCGAGCGCGTCGCCGATGTGGAGGCCGTACTGCAGGCCCTTGCCCGCGGCCTCCACCCAATCACCGGCCCCCTCGCCCATCAATCCACCCGTGCCTTCGGCAACCTGGCCTCCACCCTCGAGAAGCTCACGCCATCCGTCGCATGCCTTGCCGTCGAAGTCGTCCGCGGCAATGTTCGCGTAACCTCGCGCGATTTTCTGCTCCCCGGAGATGGTGGTGGCGGCGCCGCCGAGCCCCTCCCCCAGGTAGCCAAGGTCCTCGGCGAGGCCGACGCTGTCGGCGGCGAGGTCCATCCCGCTTCCAGCCGCCGCCGAGTAGTCGCCGTCGCTCAGATCGCTCGCGACGTCGATGCCATCGTTCACGACAGCCAAGGCATCCGGCACGTCGAGGGCGTCCAGTCCGTCCGAGGTGAGCGTACGCGCGGCCTCGGTGTCTTCCATTAACTGCTCGAGATCTTCCATCTGTTTCATCCTCCTGTGATCGTGCTCGGCGAACGCGTCGTCGAGCGTGGTGATGCGAACCTCGCCGCCATGCAGCGTGGCGAGGAACTTGCCGTCGGGATCGAGCGCGAGGTCGTCAGCCGGCGCGACGCCAATGCCGAGCTCCTTGCCGTAGCGAAGGTCGAAGGCGGTGAGCTGGTCACCGGCATGCACGATCGCGAGCCCGCGTCGCGCTGCCAGCCGCACGCGACCCGTGGGCAGCGCCATGCAGTGGCGCACCTCGCCGGTCGCCGTCGAGCTCCACGCCTCGATGCGGTCTCCACGTGACACGAACAGCGCGACACCAGCTCCGTCGAATAGTGCGGCACCGCCGACCAGCACCGCGCCCTGCGGTAGTGCCCAGGTCGCGCTGCCGAGCCGCACGACGCGCCCGCCACGCACTCGCTCCACGGTGAACGCGCGCCGGCCGAGGAAGGGCATCGCGCCATCCGCGAGCTCGACCTCGCGCAGCGTCTCGCAGTCGTCGAGCCACAGCCGCGAGCCGCACACCAGCGCCGGCGGGCCAGCGAACACCGGAGCGATCGCGGTGTCATGCGCCATAGCGCGCGCGCTACCGATCCGGCGCCCGAGAAACGACCACCGCTCGAGCCCGCACGGGCCCACGGTCCACAGCTGATCGCCGAACGCGGCGATCGCGTGAACGCCAGCAATTGGAAGCCGGCGCGTGTCACCGGAGGTCGCATGCCACGCGACGTGATCGTCGTGGATGACGAGGAGCTGCCGCGCATCACGCGCGAATGCGAGCTTGGTGGAGACCAGGTCCAGCATGGAGGTCCTTGATAGAGACCGCTCCAGCCGGTTGTGACAGCGCTCTATCTACGCAAGATCACAGGCGCACGTACTCGAAGTCACCGGGGAGGCCGTTGATGCCCTTGCCCGGGGGGGCGATCCAGCTCGCGAACTTGCCGCGCTCGTAGACCGGGTGCATCAGCGACTTGATGAACGTCTCGTCCTCCGCGGTGGGCAGCCACTCGCCGCGGCGCTTCGCGAAGGTCTCGGCATCGATCATCTGACCGTCGGGCGTGAACTGGACCGTGGACCACATGCCGATCTGGCGGTGGAACTTCGGAGACGGCAGCTTGATCTCGAAGTCGACGCCCTCGTCCTTGATCGTCTTGTTCCAGCGATCGACGCCGCGCTGGCAGTCCTTGATGTACTCGGTGCGCAGCACCTCGTTGAGTGCGTTGCGCATCGGGATGTCCTTGTGCACGACCTTGCCGGCCTCGAGCACGTCCATCGCGAAGTGGCTGCCGACCAGCTTGTGCTCGTCGTAGCGGTCTTCCTTGTAGCGGCCCTTGATGCCGGCCGCGAACGCGTCGGCCGCGTTCGACGAAACCTCGCCGCCGAACAGATCGAGCGACAGCGAGTACCAGAGGTTCGCGTACTTCTGGACCGTCGGCAGATCGATGCCTCCGAGCGTGCGCGGATCGCCGTTCGGGTCCTGCTTCATCAGCTCGCACGAGCGCTTCACGACGCGCTGGATGCCGGACTCGCCCACGAACATGTGGTGCGCTTCCTCGGTCAGCATGAACCGGCACGTGCGCGCGAGCGGATCGAAGCCGCTCTCGGCGAGCGCGGACAGCTGGTACTTGCCGTCGCGGTCCGTGAACATCGTGAACATGAAGAACGAGAGCCAGTGCGACGTGGGCTCGTTGAACGCGCCGAGGATGCGCGGCTTGTCGGCATCTCCCGAGCGGCGCGCGAGCAGCTCCTCCGCTTCCTCGCGGCCATCGCGCCCGAAGTACGTGTGGAGCAGATAGACCATCGCCCACAGGTGGCGGCCTTCCTCGACGTTGACCTGGAAGAGGTTGCGTAGATCGTAGAGCGACGGCGCCGTCGCGCCGAGGTCGCGCTGCTGCTCGACGCTCGCGGGCTCGGTGTCGCCCTGCGTGACGATCAAGCGCTTCATGAGGTTTCGGAACTCGCCCGGCACCTCGTCCCACACGGGCTGACCGTAGAGGTCACCGAAGCCGTGCGTGCGGCCCTCCTGCTTCGGCTCGAGGAAGATGCCCCAGCGGTAGTCGGGCATCTTCACGTGATCGAAGTGCGCCCAGCCATCGGTCTCGACCGAGACGGCGGTGCGTAGATAGATGTCGCGCTCCTGCCAGCCGAGCGGACCCATCTGCTTCCACCAGTCGATGAACGCGGGCTGCCACGCTTCGAGCGCGCGCTGCAGGCGCTTGTCGCCCGACAGGTTGACGTTGTTCGGGATCTTCTCGTCGGTGAGTACGTTGCCCATGACTAGGTCCTCTTCCACTGGAACTGCGGCCGCTCGGGCTGGCCGTACAGGGTGAGTGCGCCGTGCTCGCCCGTCGAGTTGGCGCGCGTGAAGATCCAGTTCTGCCAGGCCGACAGGCGGCCGAAGATCTTGGTCTCGAGCGTCTCGGGACCGACGAACCGCAGCGACGCCTCCATCCCGGTCAGCGCATCGGGCGAGAGCGATGCGCGCTCCTCGACCGCGATCCGAAGCTCGTCCTCGAAGTCGATGTCATCGGCAGCGACCGTCGCGATGCCGAGCTGCTCCGCTTCCTCAGACGGAACCGGGCCCTCCGCGCCGCGGGCGAGGATCTTCGCGGCATCCGCCGGCGCGCCGTAGAACCGCGCGTCGAGGCGCGAGAGTCCCGTCGACGTGGTGAAGAACCCCTGGTTCGCGACGGAGGTCTGCACGGCGACCTTCTCGTCGCCGTCGATCAGCATGTAGAAGCGGTCGGCGCCGAGCGCGAGCTCGAGCAGCGAGCCGGCAAAGCAGCTGTCGGCCGTGTCGGCGACTGCATAGAAGGAGCGCGCGGTGTTGTCGTAGCGCTTCAGCACGCGGCGCTGCAGTAGCCGGACTTCGCGAGCGAACCCGGTCGTCGCCTTCGCGAGCGCCTCGTCGTGAGCGATCACGTGGGCGCGATCGCCGGTGGTGCGAACCGTGACGATTCCAATCTCCGGGAGATCGAAGCGCAGCCGGAGCAGCGCATCGTCGAGCTCGCGGAACGCGCGCAGCGACCACGTGTCCGCCGAGGTCAGATCGCTCGGCGCGCCGTCGGGGCCCTTCACGGTCAGCGCTGCGGTGCGCGCCGCGCGATCGATCGCGAGCTCGACGTAGCGATAGGTGAAGGCCTTCTCGGTGATCTTCGGCGACAGCTCCGGTAGCTGAACGGCGGGGCCGCGCGTGACGGTCTGCTTCGCCGCGAGTGCCTTGGCCCGCGCAGCGATCGCGTCGTCCCACTTGCTGCGCGACACGACGTCCTCGACGAGACCCCAGTCCTTCGCGCGCTTGCCCTTGATGCCCTCGGCGGTCGTGCAGAACACGTCCGCGCGATCGCGGCGCACCTTGCGCTTGTCGACGAGGCGCGTGAGGCCACCCGTGCCGGGGAGCACCGCGAGCAGCGGTGTCTCGGGGAACGACACGGCGGAGTTGCCGTCGTCGACCAGCACCGTCTCGTCGCACGCGAGCGCGAGCTCGTAGCCGCCGCCCGCCGTGGTGCCCTTGCACGCACACAGCGACGCGAGACCGCTGCTGCCGGATGCATCCTCGAGATAGATCCGCGTCTCGTTCGTGAACTTGCAGAAGTTCACCTTGAACGAGTGCGTCGACAGGCCGAGCATGTAGATGTTCGCGCCGGAGCAGAACACCTTGTCGAGGTCCGCGCCGAACACGACGCACCTGACCTCGGGGTGCTCGAACCGGAGCCGCTGGATCGCATCCGCGAGCTCGATGTCGACCGACAGGTCGTAGCTGTTGAGCTTGAGCTCGTAGCCCGGGCGGTGCGGGTGATCCGCGTCGACCGCCATCGTCAGCGTGGCGATCTCTCCGTTCACCGCGAGCTTCCAGTGCTTGTACTTGCTCGGGTGGGTCTCGAACTGGGTCGGATCCATGGGGATCAAGTACCAAGCAATTTACTGCTTGTCAGCTCCTATCACGCTGCACTATATTGCAGGCGTGTCGACGAGCTACCTGTCCACCGTCGGCAGCGCGGTGCGGTCACACCGCGAGCGCCGGGGCTGGTCGCGGCGCGAGCTCGCGGTACACAGCGGGGTCAGCGAGCGGTTCCTCGCGCAGCTCGAGACCGGCGACGGAAACATCTCGCTGCGACGGTTCGCGGAGGTCGCGCACGCGCTCGGCACCACGCCCTCGGTGTTGCTCGCCGCAGCGGATGCACCCTCGGCGGTGCGGCCGATCGCGTTGCTCGGCGTGCGAGGTGCCGGCAAGTCCGCCGTCGGTGCAGCGCTCGCGAGCAAGCTCCGCGTCCCGTTCGTCGAGCTCGACCAGCAGATCGAGGAAGCCTCCGGCCTCCCTCTCTCCGAGGTGTTCGCCGTGCACGGCGAGGCGTACTACCGGCGCATCGAGCGCGAGGTGCTGAGCCGCGTGCTCGCGCAGCCATCACCGATGGTGCTCGCGACCGGCGGCTCGATCGTCAACGACCCGGTGAACTACGGCCTGCTCCGCGCGCGCTGCCACACGATCTGGCTCCGCGCGCGCCCCGAGGATCACTGGAACCGCGTCGTCGCTCAGGGAGATCAGCGGCCGATGGCGGAGAATCCGCACGCGTTCGCCGAGCTGCGCGCGCTGCTCGCCGCGCGCGAGAAGCTGTACGCGCGCGCGGAGCACACCGTCGAGACCACCGGTCGGCGCATCCCGCAGGTCGTGGCGGAGATCGCCGAGCTCGCGTAACGAGCTTTGCCACCTCGTGCCGAACGCTGTGCGAATGCACCTACAGGTGCGTGAATTCGTCACGAGAATCCCCTGGGCGTCCGTGAACACCACTAGGATTGATTCATGCGCACTCGGGTGATCGGCGTGGCCGTATTGTCATGCTTTGTTTCCTCGCTGTCGTTCGCCCAGCCGGGCACCGACGGAGACGATGGAACCGGAGCTCCTCCTCCACCTCCTCCGTCGGGTGATCCGGCTCCGGTGATGGCACCGCCGCCGCCGCCGCCGCCGGGCCCGATGCCGGTCGAGCCGGTGTCGACGGTCGACAAGGGCATCGTCGAGGACGCGAACGCGGGTCGCTCCTGGCTCGCGCCGACCGCGCTCACCGAGCCGGCCGGAACGTGGTCGTTCTCCGACTTCGAGCTCTTCCTCGTCAGCCTGCACTACTCGCCGACCGACCAGCTCTCGCTGAGCGCGACGACGATGCTACCGATCGTCGAGGACCAGCCGTTCTGGCTCCTCGCCAGCGGCAAGTATCAGATCATCAAGTCTGGCAACGTGCGCGTTGCGTTGCAAGGAGCGGTCACGCACGTGGCTGCCGATGGAAACGGCGCGACTGCCGCAATCCTCGGCGGTGCGCTGACGTATTGCATCGATATCGACTGCCACTCCACGGTCACCGGATACGCAGCCGCGGGTTTCGCGCACGAGGAGCAGTCGGCCGTGCCGGTCGTGCTGTCCGGCGCGCTTGCGTATCGCATCAACAAGCACGTCAAGCTGCTGCTCGAGGCCGACACCGGTTACGTCGCCGGCGAGATCGACACGTTCGCGAACGGCTTCCTCGCCTGGTACGGCGTGCGGTTCACGTCGAAGATCATCGGCGTCGACCTCGGCTTCGTGAAGCCGATCTGCACTGGCGACGAGGACTGCGACATCGGCCTTGTGATGGGCATCCCGTTCGTCAGCTTCACGTATCGCTCGCTGAAGGACTGATACGGCCGCCTGGCCGAGGATTCGTTACATCTCGGCCCCACGCGCGATCGACCTGCTCGATCTATAGTCGCGCCATGTTCCAGCTCGACGAGCAGAGTCAGATGGTCGGCAACGTGATCCGGCAGTGGTGTCAGTCGACGCTCGTGCCGAAGATCCCCGCACTCGAGGCGGGCGAGGAGATGCCGTTCGAGCTGATGAAGAAGATGGCGAAGGCCTTCGGCTTCGACGCGATGCTCGGCGGCGCGGTGAAGAAGCGGATCGCGAAGCTGCGCAGCGGCGACGCGGGACCCGACGACGACGGCGAGAAGACGATGTCGAAGTCGATGGGCAATCCGATGATGATGCACGTCGTCGTCAAGGAGCTGTCCCGCGTGTCACCGGGCTTCGCGATGGGCTTCGGTGTGTCGATCGGTCTCGTCGGCGGCGCGCTCGTCAGCAAGGGCACGCCGGATCAGATGGAGAAGTACGGACTTCCGATCTCGACGATGCAGATGATCGGCTCGTGGTGCCTCACCGAGCCGAACGCCGGCTCCGACGCCTTCGGGTCCATGCGCACCACGGCGAAGCCCGTCGGCGACGGCTACTCGCTCACCGGCAGCAAGACGTTCATCACCAACGGCCCAGGTGCGGACGTGTTCCTGGTCTACGCGAAGATCGACCGCGGCGAGCCGCCCGCAGGTCAGAGCGTCGCGACGTTCATCGTCGAGCGCGGCATGCCCGGCGTCACATGCGGCCCGCCGTTCAAGAAGATGGGCATGCGTGACTCGCCGACGTGCGAGGTCTTCTTCGACGAGGTGAAGCTCGGTGTGGAGCACCTGCTCGGTGGCAAGGAGAAGGGCGCCGCCGGCCGCACCGACACGAAGCAGAGCCTCGGCAACGAGCGCTCCGGCGTTCCGTCGATGGCGTGGGGCATCATCGAGCGCTGCTACGACGCGAGCCTGCAGTACGTGCGTGACCGCAAGCAGTTCGGTCGCGCGATCGGCGAGTTCCAGGCGGTGCAGCTGAAGATCACCGATCTGTTCCTGAAGCTTCGCACCGTCGAGAACATCGTGTTCCGCCTCGCGTGGATGCAGCAGAACGGCGTGAAGGACGTGCCGTACATCAACGCCTCGAAGGCGATGAGCGCGCAGCTCGCGGTCGACGCGGCGATGACCGCGATCCAGATCCACGGTGGCTACGGCTACATGGAGGAGGTCGGCATCGAGAAGCTCGCGCGCGACTCGAAGCTGCTCGAGCTCGGCGCCGGCACGACGGATATCAACCTGCTCGCCGCGGCGCGCGAGCTCATCGGCGTGACCGAACGCGAGTGATCACTGCGCGGCTTCGGTCCACGGAACCTGCGGATCGAACGCCATCGCCATCAGGCCCGTCGTCAGGTTCACCGTCAGCACGGGGCCCGCGTGGTTGAACGCCCACAGCTTGCCGCGATAGCCCGAGAGCCCGTAGAGGTTCGTGCCGAGGTTCGAGCGGAACACCGTCGCAGCGCCGGTCGTCGGATCGAGCTTCGCGAAGCAGACGTCGGCGCACGTCCCGCCGGTGAGCGTCGCGAACAGGCCCTCGCCCTTGACCCATGCGAGGTCGGAGAAGAAGCGATAGCTGTTCGTGAACGGACCCACGGCGGTGACCGCGCCGGTCGTCGCATCGATCCGATAGAGCTTGCCGTCGTTCGCCAGACCGGAGAGCACGACGGGCGTCGGCTCGAGCTCGCCCGCGGGAATCACGGTCAGTCCGCTCCACGCGCCCGCCGGGGTGAGCGGCTTCTCGGTCAGGATGCTGCCGTCGTCCTTGTCGATCGAGATCAACTCTACGCCGCCGTCGGAGAGTCCGATCAAGGTATGGCCGTAGAGCGCGAGGCCGTCGACATTCACCGACGTACCGCCGCTCCTGCGCACCGGGCCGACCAGCATCGACGTCTGCTGATCGACGTCGAGCTTGTAGATCATCTGATTGCTCGCCGCGTAGAGCGGGAGGTTCACCTCGGCCTCGGGCTCCGGCGCATCGACGCTTGCATCGGGCGCGGGGCCGGGGCCGCCATCATCGCCACCACCGCCAGGATCGGAGACCGCCGCCGGGCTCGAGAACCCGCACGCCGAGAGCATCAAGATCAGTCCTGGGGATCCGCGCACGCGCGCACCTTAGCAAGGGTGTGCTCCGCGAGCGAAGAAGAAGCCGACGACGGAGCGCGCATATAGATGCACTTCGCGCGCAGGTCCACAGGGCTGGTAGGCTCACCTCATGCGAGGCCTGGTGACCCTGCTGCTTGCGATGGCTGCGTGCGGGGACGAAAAACCCGCACCGGCGAAGCTCGAGATCGTGGGCCACTCGGATCTCGGTGCGCGGGGCATGAGCTCCGCGCTCGCGATCGCGGGTGACACCGCATACGTCGGATCGCGCAACGACAAGCGCGGCATCGCCGTCGTCGACATCTCCGATCCCGCGGCTCCCACCGTCGTCGGCGAGGTGCTGATGCAACCCGAGGGCGTGTCCACGCGCGAGCTGCGTGTGGTGCCCGAGCGGAACCTCCTGATCGTGATGAACCTCCAGTGCTCGACCGCGCTGCACGGCTGTACCGATGCCGCGCCCGTCGAGAACATCGCGTTCTACGACATCACCGATCGGCGCAGTCCGCAGATGCTCGCGACGTACCCGATCATGACGGGCACGTTCATGCCGCGCTCGCCGCACGAGATGTACGTGCGCGTCGACGGCAACCGGATCCTCGTGTTCGTCGCCGCGCCGGCGGCCGCTCCGCAGCTCGAGGTGATCGATGCAAGCACACCGAACGCACCGGTACGTTTCGCGGCGTGGGATCCGCGTCAAGGTGGCCTGCGCCCCTCGGGCGGCGACGACATCCTCCACTCGGTCTCGCTCTCGAACGACGGCAAGACCGCGTTCCTCTCACACCAGCACAGCGGCCTGCTCCTCGCGGACATCTCGGCGCTGCCGGCGGTCACACTGATCACGCCGCCGGCGAAGGCGGTGAAGTGGGATCCGCCGACGACGATGGGCCCGCACTCCGCGGTCGAGGTGCCGGGACGTGACCTCCTGATCGTGACGGAGGAGATCTATCCAATGCCGTTCGGGAGCGGCTGCCCGTGGGGACCGCTGCGCACCGTCGACATCTCGGATCCCACGACGCCCGTCGTGGCCGGCATCCTGCGCCTGCCGGAGAACACCGGCGCGTTCTGCGAGACGCCGCACGACCGCGTCGCGTTCACGGCGCACAACGCGACCGTCACCCACGACCTCGCGTTCGTCACCTGGTACGCCGGGGGGCTGCAGGTCGTGGATACGTCCGATGCAGCGCACCCGACGGCGCTGACCGAGCTGCGCCCGGACCCTCTCCCCGCGGTTGCCGTGGAAGACCCGGGCCTCGGTGGCGATCTGGTGGAGATGTGGAGCTACCCGATCATCAAGGACGGCCTGATCTATGTGGTCGATGTCCGCAACGGGCTCTACGTGCTGCGTTACCATGGCCCCTGGGACCACCAAGTCTCCGCCGAGGTCTTCATCGAAGGCAACTCGAACCTCTGATCAGCATGCAGGCGTTCTTTGTCCCCGACGATTTTCGAGCGTTCATGCGCTCGGTCGTTAACTACCTCGACACCCCGGGCCAGGAGCTGTTCCTCGATGCCGAGGATGCGCTCGATGCGGAGTGCGGGTATGGCGGACGCATCGACGGCAGCAAGACGTACCGCTTCAAGTACATCACCGGCAACGGCCACCACCGCTGGGACATCGTGCTCGAGGAAGCGCAGATCCGCGAGATCAGCGACGGCCTGTTGATCGAGGTGATGGGCGAGCGGTTCGACATCGTGCGCACGCATCGCCGCACGCCGGTCGGCGAGCCGCTCCTCATCTGGGGCGAGTACGCGGACGACTCGCTGCGCGTGCGCAACGAGCAGGAGCTGATGGGCGCGCTCGATGCGCTGCACGGTATCTCGCAGGAGCGGCCGCGCATGCTGCGCGTGTGGTCCGCCGCCGATGACCAGCTCGTCGCCGCGCTGTGGGGCGATCACTGTGCGCTCTACGTCGTCGAGTCGCCCGATGGCTACGCGACGTCGACCGGCGATCAGGACCGCAACGATTCGTTCGAGATGAAGGACCACGAGGGCCACAAGCTCACGGTTCCCTGGGCCGATTGCGTCTCGTGGGACTACGCGCGGCGCGCGCTCGTGCGGTTCATCGAGCACTCCGATCTCGGCGACATTCCGGTCGAGGGCCGCATCCCGAGCTTGCTCCTCATGATGGGCGACATCGATCGCAAGGCCGCGCTCGCCGCGCGCCCCGATGCTCCGGTCGATCTCTCGCAATCGAGCCTCGGCCGCAGCTCGGTACCTGCCGCGGTCGATGTGACCGAGGAGGTCACGCAGCCCGTCGAGGGCGAGAAGCCGCTGGGGCCGGTGGAGCTCGCGAAGTGGGCCCGCTGTCTTCTCGATGTGCTGCTCGCGCGCGAGCTGATCGAGCTGGGTCCGGCGCCGAACCTCGACGAGATCGCCTACCAGCTCGGCGGCCTGCTGCAAGCGCATGCGGTCGACGCCGAGCACTCGCTCGACACCGCGGACTGGCTGGCGAACGAGATCGGAGCGGTGAAGGGAATCCGCCGGCTGTTCGCCACCGGAGGCGATCTCCAGGTCGCGATCCGGCGCTCGCGCGAGACGTAGCTACTCGATCGAGTACGTGTAGTTCGCGCCGAAGTCGCTGTCGTAGGCGTGGCAGCCCCACACGCTGGTCGCCTCGAACCACAGCGAGAGCGTGCGGCCGCGCGGCACGGTGATCGTCGGATCGGCCGCGACCAGCTCGCTGCCCTCGGCGCGCGACACCATCAGCGTGTGAACAGCGCCGCCGTCAACCTGCCAGTATCCGGTGATGCCCCAGGCGGCACGGCCGCCGCTCGAGCCCGCGCACGTGGCGAGGCGCTGGGGGGCGTAGTGCACGACGACGTCGTCGCCGCTGCGAATCGTGTCGGACTGGCTCTCGCTCCAGTCGGCATCGAACGCGAGGACGGAGCCGCCGCTGTTGCGCGGCGAGACCTCGAACGCGTAGTTCGCGCTGTCGTTGGAATCGTGCGCGACGCAGCCCCAGCGGTTCGTGTTCGTGAACCACAGCTCGATCTTCGTTGCGGTGGACGGCAGCGCGAGCTCGGCCTCCACGGGAACGACGCGGCCGCCCTGGAGGCGCGAGAGCGCGAGCTCCTTCGTGGTGCCGCCGATCTTCACGAACGCGGTGGTGCCCCAGACCTCGCTGCCGTTCGTGGAACCGCGGCAGTCGGTGATCCGATCGAGGTCGTACGAGATCTTGATCGCTGACCCGGCGACCAGCTGCCCATCCGCGGACTCGGAGAAATCCTCGGAGAACGTGAGACGGGTCGACGAAGCGTCGGCCTTACCACCGGCGCCAGATGAGTCGGACTCGGGCGCCTGCGCACAGGCGGCGAAGGTGACGAGTGCAGTAGCCAGGCAGCGGTTCATGCACGCGGCGGTGTGCAGATCGCGGGCCTCGGGAGGGTCGAATGATCGCAGGCATCTGCGACGCAACTCGACGCGCCTGGCCATCACACCAGCCAGCGCCGGCACGCTCGCTGCAACTCTCGAGCTCCATGGTCCGCGCATCACTGCCTGTCAGCGAGGTCCAGCTGGCGACGCTCGTCGACGAACCGCCGGAGGGGCCGGAGTGGCTGCACGAGCAGAAGTTCGACGGCTACCGCATGCTCGCCGACAAGCGCGGCACCGCCGTGAAGCTGCTGTCCCGGCGCTTCAAGGACTGGACGCCGCAGTTCAAGCCCATCGCGGATGCGATCGCGAAGCTCAGCGCCGAACGCATCGTGATGGACGGCGAGGTCTGCGTGCTGTTGCCCGACGGGCGCACGAGCTTCCAGGCACTGCAGAACGCGGTCTCAGAACAGCGTCAGCGCGCGGCCCTCGTGTATTTCGCGTTCGATCTGCTGATCGTCGACGACGAGCGCTTGATGGGGCTACCGCTCGAACAGCGCAAGGCGCGCCTGAAGAGGCTGCTGCCGAAGTCCGGTCCGCTACGGTTCAGCGACCACGTCGCCGGCAGCGGCGCCGCGTTCTTCAAGCTCGCGTGCGAGCAGGGTCTCGAGGGCATCATCTCCAAGGCCAAGGATCGGCCGTACGTCCCGGGCCGCGGGATGACATGGGTGAAGACGAAGTGCCTCTTGCGGCAGGAGCTCGTGGTCGCCGGCTTCACGGATCCCGAGGGCAGCCGCAGTGGCTTCGGCTCGCTGCTCCTCGGCTACTACGAGAACGGCAAGCTGCGCTACGCCGGCAAGGTCGGCACCGGCTTCTCGATGAAGGTGCTGAAGCAGCTGCACGCCGCGCTCGCGCCGACGGAGATCGAGAAGTGTCCGTTCGATCCGATGCCGGAGCGCGCGTGGACCGGCCCGCGCCGCCACTGGGTCGAGCCGCAGCTCGTCGCCGAGGTCTCGTTCACCGAATGGACCACCGATGGACGGCTGCGGCATCCGTCGTACCAGGGCCTGCGCGCCGACAAGCAGCCAAAGGACGTGGTGCGCGAGCGCGCGGCGGTCACCCCTGACTGAAGAAGTGCGCGAGCTGGATCTTCGCGTCCTCGACCGCGACGTGCGGGAGCTCGACCGTGAACTTCTTGCCGCGTGCCTCGAACCACGAGGAGGCGCAGAGCGCGCGAAAGCCGAACGGGTTGTCGCCGAGGTACGTCCACGCGTACCAGACGATCCACGGCCAGTCGAAGCACGAGGGACGCGCGATGAACGTCGCGCGGTTCGCGATGTGAGGAGCGCACCAGTCCGCGAACGTCTTCATCGCCTCGGCCGGCGGCAGGCCGCGCTCCACCGCCGCGGCGAACGAGTCCTTGCTCGTCTTCACCTCGTCGGAGATCGGCTTGATCAGCACCTCGAACGTGTCGATCGTGCCCTTCGTTCGCGAGCCGACCGCGGCGCCGAGCTCGGTCATCGAGTGACGTCCGATGATCGGGCCCGAGGTCTCGATGTCGATCATGATCCAGAGACGGTCACTCATGCGGGGATCGCAACCTTTCCGAGCGCGTAGGGCAAGAGGCGCGCGATGTTTCGTGCGTCGTCGATACCGCGGTGGTGCGTGCCGGTCCGCTCGAGACCGACGCGACCGAGTGCGCGTCCGTTGCCAACGCTGCGCCGATCGCCCGCCGCGCGAGCGAACAGCTCCTTCACGTTGAGGTGCCGCGAGGGCAAGGGCATCGCGACCCGGTGCCGGCGTGCATCGCGCTCGAGCTGGTTACGGTCGTACGCACCCCAGGAGCAGAACACCGCGTGCGCGCCGAACGCGGCGAGCTGCGCGGCGGCCTCGGGGAACAGCGGCGCGCCGTCGACGTCCCCCTGCGCGATCGTGGTCAGCTCGGTGCAGAACGCGGTGAGCGTGGGGTGCACGATCGGGCGCACGAAGGTCTGGAATTCTCCCTTCGGCTGCAGCGTACGTCCATCGAGGAGCACCGCGCCGATCTCGATGATCTCGCTCTCGTCGCGCGGCACCGTGCCGCGGTCGTCGCAGGTCGCCTCGAGGTCGACGACCAGATAGTCGGCTATTTCTCGTGAGAAGCTCATGCAGTTCTTCTAAGGCCGCCGTGAGCGAACAGCGCGGACAGATTTCCGGACACGCGCCCGCAGGCTTCTCCTGGGGCGATCTGGTCGCGTCGCTCGTCGAGGAGCACGGCTCGCTGACCGCCGTCGCGTGGAAGTTGATCGAGCACGCGAGCGGTGACGACGTCGCCTCGATCGAGCGCGCGCTCCGCCGGCTCCGCGGCCGCGGCCAGCTCGACGGTGGCGTGTGGGGCCAGCGCGTGCTCCGCGTGTTCGGGCCGCCCGCGAGCATCGAAGCGCGCTTGCGCTGGATGGGCCTCTATCACTCGCCCTTCAACGACCTGCCGCTCTCGCTCTGCCTCGATCAGCTCCGCCTCTGGGACCGCCCGCCCGTCTCCGCGTCGCGCGCCCGCGTGTGGATTTCGCTCGGCTTCGCGAGCTGCGCGCTTCGCGAGCGCCGCTTCGACGACGCCGCGCAGCACGCCGACCAAACGCGCTCCGCCGGAGGCCCCGACGCCGCGCAGCTCGAGCTCGGCCTGATCGACGGGTACCTCGCCTCGCGCGCTTCCGGCGACGTGACCGCCGCGCTCGAGCGCGTCGAGAGCTTGCTCGCGACGGCGACGCTCTCCCCCGAGGACGCCGCGTGCTTCCGCGCGCGCCTCGTCGATCAGCGCGCGTACCAGCTGAACCGCGCCAGCGATCACGCCGCGGCGCTCGCGCTGTTCTCCGCCCTGCCCGACTCCGACGTCCACCCGTTCGCGAGCTACCGCCGCGACGCCGGCCGCGCATACGGCCTGCACCGCCTCGGACGCACGGCGGAAGCACTCGCGCTCGCGACGCGCGCGATCGATCACGCCGGCGACGGCGGCTACACGCGGTTGCGCGCGATGGGCCTGCTCCTCGTCGCGAAGATCAACGGCGAGGCAGACGCGATCTCCCGCGCGAGCGCGATCGCCGAGCGCCTCGACGATGCCGAGCTCCGCGAACGCGTGGCGCGCGCCCGCGCGTAAATGCAACAAATTGGGTCGGACCCCTTTTTGCACAACTTGCCCAACTGGCCGGACAGCCGTCTGTCATCGAGCTGAAACGTCGAGCGATGCGGAACGAGCGTACGGTCCGCGCATGCGCTGGCTCGCACCGATGCTCGTCCTCGCCGCGTGCACCTCGGATCCGGATCCGGTTCCGGCGTGCGACGACGCGGCGTGCGCGGCGGAAGGTAAGCTGTGCGAGGCGGATGCGTGCGTCGAACCGTGGCGGTATGGCGATCCGCAGTGGTCGCGGTGCCCGGTCGAGACGCGCGCGACAGCGGAGTCACTCGCGCAGAAGGCGGCGGCGTACGACGCGCGCGCCATCGGGCTGCACGCGCATCCGCAGATGCCGTGGGTCGTCGACGTCGTCACGAAGCCCGGCACGGATCCAGAGAGCGCGACGTGGCGTGATGTCGAGGCGTGGTGGAGCGGCGAGAACGACGGACTGTTCAGCGCACTCGTGATGGCGAGCCAGGCGTATCGGTATGCGGTCACCAAGGATCCGGCGGCGCGCGAGGCGCTCGCGACGCTGCTCGCCGGCGAGCGGTTGCGGATGGACATCACGGGCGTGCCGGGCCTGTTCACGCGCCAGTTGATCCCGCCGGGCGTGACCGGCCTCGCATGCCCGACGGATCCGATGATGTACGTGCCGAGCCCGGAGAAGCGCGGCAACAGGTGGGTGCGAATCGACACCGCCGGTTGCGCCGAGGTCGCGGATGCATCGGGCGCGCTCCTCGCGACGAACCACTGCGGCCTGCAGCGGTTCGCGGGCTGGTGCTTCCTCGACAACATCTCGCAAGACGAGTACATCGGCCACGTGTTCGCGCTCGGTGCGATCGCACGGGTCGTCGACGATCCGGTGCTTCGCGCGCAGGCGGTGGACATGCTCCGCCAGGTCAGCGAGCACCTCGCCGCACACGACATGGCGTTCGTCGACTGGGACGGCCGCACGACGCAGTGGGGCAAGGTGTATCCGGGCGCACCGGGAGACACGCCAGGCTACCTCGCGATCCTCGGCATGTCGTTCGCCGCGACGGCCGCGACGGGCACGGGCGATCCGCGGCTCGACGCGAGCTATCGCGCGCTCGCGTGGGATGCCTACCTCGACGACATCGATCAGTGGACGGGCCCCGACGGCTGCGGCGCGAACTGGAACAACC
>JACCRC010000200.1 GCA_013813765.1 Deltaproteobacteria bacterium
GCTCGCGGCGGCGCTGCTGTTGCTGCTGCTCGCCGAAGGCCTCCTCGTCCAGCGCTGATCAGCGTGAGATCATCGCGAGGCGACGGTGTCCCACCGTTGCGAATGCGTCGGGAGCACGTCAACTCGCTGCATGCGAATTTGGATCAGCTCTCTCCTGGCAGCCGGCATCGCGCTGACGCCGGCCATTGGATCGGCACAGCCCGTCGTCCGCGGTGGAGTCGATGTGAAGGTCGACGCACGCGTCGGCGGTCCTCGCGAAGCGCCGCCCCCGCCGCGCGAGGAGACGTGGAGGCCGCGCCGAGGTCAGGTGTGGGTCGCCGGTAACTGGGAGTGGCGCCGCGGCAAGTGGGAGTGGCGCCCCGGTCACTACGAGGCGCGCAAGCGCGGCAAGCGCTGGGGCTCGGGCCGCTGGGATCGCCAGGGCGATCAATGGGTCTGGGTCGCTGGCGGCTGGGCCGAGGCACCGAAGGATCCAGGACCACCGCCCGCAGCCATCGCGGAGAACGAGCAGCGTCGTCGCGGTCACGTCTGGATCAAGGGACACTGGTCGCTCGTCGACGGCGACTACGAGTGGGTGCCGGGTCGACTCGAGCGCCGTCAGCGTGGCAAGCGCTACACCGATGCACGCTGGGACAACGTCGGCGGCAAGTGGACGTTCACCGCCGGTACGTGGGCGGAGGCTCCGAGGGATCCGGGACCGCCGCCGGCGCCGGTCACCGAGACCGAGCAGCGTCGCCGCGGCCACGTCTGGGTCAAGGGCCACTGGACCGTCGTCGATGGCGACTACGAGTGGGTGCCGGGTCGGCTCGAGCGCCGTCAGCGCGGCAAGCGCTACACCGATGCGCGCTGGGACAACGTCGGCGGCAAGTGGACGTTCACCGCCGGCACGTGGGTCGACGCACCGAGGGAGCCCGATGCTCCGCCGCCGTCGCTCGAGGAGAGGGTCCTGTTCCGCCGCGGCTTCGCGTGGGTCCCCGGCCACTGGAAGTGGGAAGACGGCGCGTACGAGTGGCAGCCCGGCAAGCTCGAGGCGCGCAAGAGGGGCAAGCGCTACCGCGCGGGCCAGTGGATCGAGCAGAGCGGCAAGTGGACGTACACCCAGGGCAACTGGGCCGATGCTCCGGCCGAGCCCGACGCTGCGCCGCCGCCGCCGCTCGGCGAGGCGATCAGGCCGAAGCCCGGCTTCGTCTGGGTCGCCGGTCACTACGAGTGGAGCGGTGGCGACTACGAGTGGGTGGCGGGTCACTGGGAGCGCGAGCGCGCCGGCAAGCGCTGGATCGATCCACTGTGGACGCAGGTCGGCGGCAAGTGGACGCTGCAGCCTGGACGCTGGGAGTAAGCTAGCTACGCGCGACCGGCGAGCCGGTCCGCGAGTCGACGGTGCTCGAAGCTGCCGATGATCGCGCGACCAGGAGCGGGACGCGCGATCTGATTCGCCGCGTGCGCACGCTTCATCGCGCGGACCTTCGTCGCGGCCTCGCCGACGCGCGCACGGAACGCGCTGTCCTTCTCGGCCTCGCGGATCAGCGCGGCCTCGGCCTGCGCCTGGTGATCCTCGTCGCGGCACAGCAGGAGGACATCGCAGCCGGCGCGGATCGCCTGCACGGCGGCCACGTCGGCGCCCATGTGCGCGGCGATCGCGTTCATGTCGAGGTCGTCGCTGACGACCACGCCCTGGTAGCCGAGCTTCTTCTTCAAGAGCCCGGTGACGACGGCCTCGGAGAGCGTCGCCGGGCGCGCCGCATCCAGCGCGGCGAACACGACGTGCGCGGTCATGATCATCGGCAGGTTCGCGGCGGCCGCGCGCTGAAACGGCAACAGCTCCACGGCCTCGAGTCGATCCCACGCGTGATCGATCCGCGGCAGCTCGAGGTGGCTGTCGGTGGCGGTGTCGCCGTGCCCGGGGAAGTGCTTGCCGCACGCGAGCACGCCGGCGGCATCGAGCCCGCGCGCGAACGCGAGCGCACGACGCGCGGCGAGGGCAGGATCGGTTCCGAACGCGCGATCGCCGATGATCGGGTTCGCCGGGTTCGTGTGGACGTCGAGCACTGGCGCGAAGTCGATGTCGAAGCCGAGCGCGCGCAGCTCGCCGCCCATCGCGCGACCTACCTCCTCCGCAACGGCCTCGTCATCCGGCGCCGCGAGCCCGTCGTGCGAGCGCATCGGCGGCCACTGGGTCGCCGGTGCACGTACGCGCTGCACGAGGCCGCCTTCCTGGTCCACCGCGATCAGCGCGGGCGTACCGTCGGGCGCGCGCACGTGGAGCTGCGCGTTCAGCGCGACCAGCGCGTCGAGGTCGCAGACCTCCTGCGTCATCCCGCCAGGCGCGGTGCTCACCTCGAACGCGAGGTTGCGCTTGAACAGGATCGTCGCGCCGACGTGACCGGCGGCGAGCCGCGCCGCGAGCGATGACGGCACCGTCGTCGACGGGAAACCGACCCAGAGAAGCTGACCGACATCGTCGCGCACGCGACGACGTTAGCAGCTCACGGCAAGCAGGTCATCTTCGAGCCGAACCCGCCGCTCGCCGGTGTGCAGCCCACGGTGCTCGCCGACATCTCCATCTGGATCGGCAACAAGAACGGCCCTTGCGACGCCGTGATCCGCAGGTACACCTCGCCGATGCTGCCCTGCGTGAACGGCAGCGTATTGCCGAGCTTCGCCTCGAGGAAGACGCCGAAGTGAACGCCGTCGAGCGTCGTCGTGAAGCCGCCGCTGTTCATCGTCGAGATGTACGCGCGCCAGCCGTTCGTCGCGCCGAGAACCTCGACCCTGCACCCGGTGGTGCCCTCGCACATCGGCAGCTTCACGAAGCCGATCGACGGCGTGCACGGCGCGCGCGACGCCGCGGCGCCCGTGAAGTCGACCAGGCACTTCGAGCAGCCTGGATTTCCGCCCGCGCACAGGCAGGCCGCCGACGGGGTGCACGCACCGAGCGTCCCCTCAGCATCGTCGCAAATCTGTATCCCGCCCCCACTACCCGCGACGCTGCAAGTCCCGCTCGACTGCGTGCACCCCTGCGGCGTGAAACGAGCCTGGTCGCAGTTCGTATCGAGACCGTCGCAGCTCTCCGCCGCGCCATCGTGAAACGCGCCGCGCAGATCGTCACAGTCGTTCGCCTCGGCACGATGATCATCGCAGTCGAGATCGGCCTCACGCATCGTCGCGTCCGTCGCCGCGGGATCCGCGCCGACATCGGGGAGCAAGAGGCGCAGCTGGTGCGCGCGGCCGTTGGGCCTCACCGGATCGGCGACCGGGAACCACGCGATGCCGCTGTCCCACGGCGCGCTCCGCTCGTTCGTACACCGCACGATCCGCGCCTTGCCGCGATCGATCGCCGCATCGGCGTCGACGGTCTGCACCGCGGTGACGGTCACCGTGTAGCCCGTCATCACCTTCGGCGCGATCTGCACCGCGCTCGGGTCGCCACTCGCGTCCTCGACCGCGCCGACGCCGATCAACGCGTCGCCGTTGTAGACGAACACGAACGGCACGAACTCCTCGTCGGTCGACGTCGTTGCATCAGGCTCGATCCTCAGCTTGAAGCCGCTGATCGAGCTCATACCATCCACGGCACCGCCCTTCGCGCGCTGCCGGTAGTAGCGGACCGCGTCCTCCGCGCCCGACCCCGGCTCGCGACGCTGATTATCGACATCCGAGATCGTGTCGGTCTTCGCGTTCGCGAGCACGACCTCGATCCGCGTGGCCGTCATCGGCCCCCCGGGGGTCTCGAACGTCAGGGTCGCGCCCTGGTCCGGGGCGCTGTCACACGCCGCCAGCAGAGCGAGTACCGAAGCTAGTCGACGCATAGGGCGATTCCTTATTGCAACGACGGTTCCACCAGCTAACCGGCGATTCCGTCACGATCCGACGCAGCACCGGCCGGACGTCGCTGCCCCCACCTCGCCAACGGCGTTGGCCCCACCTGGGCCTACCTGGGAAGCGACTGGCCCTCGGCGACGAGCTCGAGCCGCTGCGGCGATCCCGCCGCCGCGTAGATGACGACGGTGCGCACGGTCGCGAAGCGCAGCGCGAGCACGAGCTCCTTGCGCGCATCTCCGTCGAGATCGACGACGCCGAGCACGTCGAGCACCACGAGCGATTTCGGATCGACCTGCTTGCCCGGCTCGGGTGGGCGTACGAGCTTGATGTCGAACAGCTTGAACTTCGGCGTGCACGCCGCCCCTGCCGTCGGTGCGGCGGACCACTCCTGCGAAGGGCCGCGAATCCCGTCGAGCAGGCTCGCGAGTGGGAACGATTCGATCACGCGATCACCGTCGACATCGACCGCGATGTTGTCTCCCGACAGACATGCACCCGTGGTCGCGAGCTGCGGCGTCGACGGAGGATCATCCGGCCGCGTCAGCTCGCCGACCGCGAGGCCGCAGCCTTCGGTCGCACCGACACACGCCGGCTCCTCGGTCCGCTGACCGTTGCCCGCGTCCGCGGTGCACGGCGATGCACCGACGTACGTGCCCGCCGCGACCGACTGCGGGAGCCCGACATCCGCAGCACCGAGCGTGTCGAACCAGCCGGCCTGCTTCCCATCGGTGCCAAGGACGCTCCACCGCGGGACGCTACCCCGCTCGACGACCTCGGAGACCTCGGTCGCGTTGTCCGTCCACCGGACGGTCCGCATCATCAGCGGGATCACCGCGGGTCGTCCGCCAGCGCCCTGCGGGCACATCTCGCCGACCATGAC
>JACCRC010000312.1 GCA_013813765.1 Deltaproteobacteria bacterium
CCACGCTCGAGAAGGAAGTCGCGGGCCTCGCGGCAGCCGTCGAGAAGGCGTGCGAGTCGGTCACCGTCAGCGAAGACTGATCGCAGCCGCGATCACGTTCGCCTCGGCGTTAGCGTTCGCCGCTCCTTCGCTGATCGATGGCCTCGCGACAGATGATCCGGCGGCGCTTGCCGCTGCGGTCACCGCGATCGAGCGCGCTCCGGCAGCGACCGATCTTCCCGATGCGCTGTTCGGCGCCGCGCGTGCGTGCGAGGACCGTCTGCTCGATCCCGCGCGCGCGCTCGCGCTCTACGATCGGATCCTCCGCGAGGCACCGGACGCGCGGGTCGCCGGCGCGGCGGCCATTCGCGCGCGGCAGCTGCGCGGGTCCGTTGGTGCCAACGCGGAGCACGCCACGGAGGCCGCGGCGTTCGCGCAGCTCGTCGCGAGTGCCGATTCGATCTCGATCGCCGAGCTGGTGATGCGTGGCGATGCGCTCGGGGCGATGCCATGGCCCGGTGCCGGCGACGTCGCGCTGTGGACCGCCGATGTGCTGCGCAGACGAGGCCATCCGATGCTCGCGCAGCCTCGCTATGCGGAGGTCATGCGGCGCTGGCCGGCAAGGGCGCTTGCCGCGCGGCGCGGCGCGGTCGGCAACGCGATCGATGCGCACGAGTGGTCACTCGCGGAGCAGCTCGCCACGGAGTTGCCCTCCGTGGACGCGATGGACGCGCTGATCCGCGACAACCTGCTCGCGGATCTCGCGAGCGCGAGGCGCACCGCGCGGCGTTACCTGATGTCCTTGATCATGCTCGGCCTCGCGGCGCTCGGTCTGATCGCATCACTCGCCGAGGCGATGCTGCGCGGCGGCCTGAAGCGCCCGTCGTGGAAGCCGCCGTTCGAGGTGATGTTCCTCGCACCGGTCGCGCTGGTCCTGGTCGCCGTCGCATTCGCGACGCGCGCCGTGATCGCGCCAGCGATCGCACAGATCACGATCGTCGGAATCGCGACGGCGTGGTTGTCGGGCATCACGCTCGATCTGCTTCGCGCGCGAGGTCGCCGCGTGCACGCGCGCTCGCTCGTGCACATCGTCGCGTGCGGCGCGGCTGCCGTGGCGATCGGCTACATCGCGATCGTCCACGGGGGGCTCGTCGAGCTGCTCGCCGAGACCGTGTCTGCAGGACCGGGCGCATGAGCTATAGTGAACGCGTGAAGCGCGGCCGCATCCTCGCGATCAAGTGGGGCATGAACCCGAACTCGTCGAGCCTCGGCGTCGACGTGACGTTCCTGCTCCTCGGTTCGACGGCGCTCGCGATGGTGACTCCCGTGATCGGGGCGCTGCTGCGCTGGCGCAAGCCCGTCGAGCCCAAGCCCTAGGCCGCTTCCCCGTGGCAGGCGGAGCCGCGCACGATGCGATGCTGGTCGTCGAGCTCGAGCACCTCGGTGACGAGGCGCCGGCCGACGCTTCGGTAGTGGATGACGACCTGGTTCACGCCCGCATACACGCCGAGCAGCTCGAACCGGAGCGGCCGCACCGCTGCGAGTCCTTCGGACCAGTAAGCCCGGATGTCTTCCTTGCCGCGCAGCACACCCTCCGCCGAGAGTCCGCGCTCCACGATCAGTGGCGACCGCATCTCGAAGTCGTCGGTGTAGTGGCTGAGGATCCGCTCGAGGTCGTGGCTGTTCCACGCGGCGATCCACTCGTTGGCGAGCTGTCCGGCAAACACGGAATCGATGACAGGTATCACCACCAAGTCGTACTACAGTCACGGCGTGCTCGCTCGTGCCCGCCAGCTCGCAACCCGCGCGGTCGACGCGGGCCTCGCGCTGGTCGAGCGCGCGCGCGAGGAGCGGCGGTTCCCTGCGCGCAAGTTGCGGTGGGAGAAGTTCGGCGCGATCGTGCAGACGGTCGTGCCGCGCGCGCTGGTGTTCGTCGATCGCGCGTACGCCCGGCGCGTGCTCGGCGCGAAGGAGATGCCGCTGTGGCGCGGTGACGAGCCGGCGGTCGGCGAGGTCGTGCTGTCGGCGCCGCTCGAGGCGCACCTCCAGCTCACGAACCGCTGCGACGCGGGCTGCAAGGGCTGCTACACCGGCGCGTCGCCCGAGGGTGCGCCGAACGAGTGGGGCCTCGTCGAGTGGTCGCGCGCGCTCGATGCGCTCGCCGACGC
>JACCRC010000321.1 GCA_013813765.1 Deltaproteobacteria bacterium
CGCGCCGATCTGCGGCGCGAGCCGCGGCGCGGTGACCACCTGCCACTGCAATGGCGCGAGCGGATACAGGGTGCCGCGCGGCGCGGAGACCGGCGCGGCCGGCCGCTCGACGGGCTCGTCGGAATCACCGAGCGCGGGTGCGCTCAGTGCAACGAGGAACAGCACGCAGGCGACGCGCGACACGCGCGTAGACTGTGACCTACGTACGAGCGCGGCGCTCGCCAGCGACGGCGATATCGACGAGCTGCGGGAGCGAGAACGAGTCGAGCTTCGCGAGGTAGTCCTTGTCCTTGGACTTGTTCTGCGCGGAGCCGATCGCGGCGATCAGCTTGTCGCGGTTTCCCCACTTCGCCTTGACGGTCTCGACCGTCTTCTGGAGACGGAGGAGCTGCTGGTTCGACGCGGTCTTCAGCTGCGTCTCGACATCGCCGGCGTCCTGGCCACCACGCGCGATGCTCGAGGCGAGCGCCTTGGCGAGGTCGGCCTTGCTGCCGTGCGCAGCGCCAACGCGACCCTTCGGGTGGCGCGGCGCCTTCGGAGCCGTCGACTTCTCCTTCGGAGCCTTCTTCGGCGCAGCCGCCTTCTTCACGGGCGCCGGCTTCTTCTTGGACTTCTCGGTTCTATTGCTGGCCATGGTCGTGTTCCTACTTCGTCCCGGGCGACTCGCCGGGAGGCGGGGAAACTTGCTCGGATGCTGGCTTTTCGTCAAGCACAGACAACAGCGTATTGACGTCGTCGACGGACAGCGGCGCACGGAACCGGACGACCGTCCCTTCGGACTGCACCTGGATCTTCGCGACGATCGAGCCGAGTGACTTCATCTGCGCGACCATCGCAACGAGCTTCAGCTCGGTGTTCGCAAACGATTCCAGTCCCTTGGCATCGTCGACGCTGCCCATCACGGCACCGAGGTTCAGCTTCGCTCCGTCGGTGGGATCGACCGTCGCGACGATCGCCTTCGGCCCGGCCTTCAGGCGCCCGCCGGACGCACCGACGAGGCCCTGCCGGACGCGCTCGTCGACCTTGCCGATCGCCCACACGGGAGCGTTCTGATCGACGAGCGGCAGCAGCGTCTTGAGGTCGGGGCTGTCGACGGCCTTTGGCCCGGTGCCGAGTGCATCGAGCACCCACGCCTCGGACGTCCCGAGGATCACCGTGTCCGGCCGACCGAACGCGAAGAACATCGTCCGGTTTCCGTCTTTGACCTGATACAGCGAGCGGCCACCGACGGTCTTCACCGTGAGCGCGCCGCCACCCTTTCCGACGAGGGTGCGGATGCACGCCGAGAGATCGGGCTCCGCGATCGATCCGATCGCGACCATCAGCACCGGACCGGTACCAGTCGGCGCGGTGGCCGGCGGCGCACCGAGCGCGAGCATCACGCGCTTCACCTGCTTCGTCAGGTCGATCTTGCACGTGTCGGTGACCTCGGCCCACCGCGACGCGAGGACCGGATCACGCAGCAGCAGCTGATCGACCGCACGCGCGACGAGCGCAGAGTCCTGCAGCTTCGTCACGTCCGCCGCGACGAGCACCTGGGCTGTCGCCGGGACCGCCGCGAGGCCGGTGACCTCGGGCGATGGATTGTTCGAATCGCCGGACTTCTTCTTACCGCACGCCGCCGCGACGAGACTCAGCACCACAACTGCGATGCCGAGCCTCGAGCGCATCAGGGGCCGCCCATCGAGCCGCCGCCCGGACCGCCGGCGCCGCCGGGACCGCCCGACATTCCGCCCATCATGCCGGCGACCTGCTGGATCAGCGCCTCGAGCTTCTGCGTCGAGAGCGCGATGTTGATCTTCACGTCGGCCTGCTCCGCGACGATGTCGAGCTTGTCGACCATCTTCACGAACTGCTGGACCTGGCCCTTCGCCATGTTCGCGATCTGGACGGCCTGATCCGGCGTGTCGAGACGGACGCGCATGTCCATCGTGAGGCCATCGGTCACGTTGACCGAACCGAACACGGCCTTCGGCTTGAAGCCCATCGCGGCGGCCTTGTCGAACGCCTTCGAGTTGCCGTTCATGAGGATCCACAGCGAGTCGGCCGTGTTGATCTTCGCGTACATGTCGACGAACGCGGCCGACGTCTTCAGCGCGGACGTGCCGGCCGCGGCGGCCTTGACGCCTGCGGTGTTCGCACCGGTGCCGACCACGCCGACGAGCGTGTCATCGTCGACGTAGGTGAACGCGAAGTTCTCGCCGTTCTTGTTCTTGACGTTGACGACGTCGCCGTCCTTCTCGATCGTGCTGCCGTCCTTCGCCGCCTCTTCCTTCATCTTGTCGAGGCACGCCATCACCTTGGTCTTGTCGGGACCGTGCACGACGATGACGCCGTCCGGCTTGTCGGCGCCGATGCCCTTCAGGCCCATCGAGATGCTCTTCACCGACGCCATCGGATCGAAGCCGCACTTGGCCTTGAACTCGGCGAGCTTCGCCTGCGTGTCACCCTTCATCATCTGGGGCTCCACGAACTTCTTCCACAGCGCGCTGGTCTGCAGCTGCGCGAAGTTGAGTCCGAGCACGACCTCGGAGTCGACCGGCAACAGCGACAGATCGTTCGCGTTCGGGTTCACGGCCTGCGTGCCGGGAACAACCACCGCGGTCTGACCTGCGGGCTGCTCGGCGACCTTGTTGTCGGTCGTCGTCGGCGAGGTCTTCGCCTCGCCGGAACCGCCGCCTTCAGTTTTCTTCTCGCTCTTCTTGCATGCTCCGACGCTGAGGCCGAGAGCGAGCGTAGCGACGAGCCAACCGTGACGAATGCGAACCATCTGTATGTCTCCTTGGGGTCCCCTGAGGACGACGGGCTTATAACACGGGGATCCCCACCGGTCGATCCGTCGGAATTGTCAGCGATCAGTGACAACTGATAGGGTCCGCGGATGCCGTGGATGCCCCATCGTTTGCGTGACGCGGACGTGTGGGCCAAGGTCGATGCGACCGGGGCGCTCGTCACGGATTCCGGTGGGCGCGTCGAGGTCGTCTACAAGGCCGCTGCGGGCGCGAAGGTGTATCGCGCGGGTGCGCGCAACCTCACAGCGCTTCCGGGGACGCCAGTGGACTTCGAGGCCGGCGAGCCCGCCCCCGAGAAGGACAAGAAGACGCCGGCCGGCGCCAGCGCGTCGACTCCCGACAACGCGATCCACGTGTGGACCGATGGCGCCTGCTCGGGAAACCCGGGGCCGAGCGGCATCGGTGTCGTCGTGATCGATGGCAAGGAGCAGAAGGAGATCTCGGAGTATCTCGGCGATGGCACGAACAACATCGCCGAGCTGATGGCGATCATGCGCGGCCTCGAGACGGTGCCCGACAAGACGCGTCCGGTGATCGTGTACTCGGACTCCGCATACTCGATCGGCCTGCTCACGAAGGCGTGGAAGGCAAAGGCGAACCAGGAGCTGGTCGCGAAGCTGCGCGCGCTGACGAAGCAGTTCGCCGATCTGCGGTTCGTCAAGGTCGCGGGCCATGCGGGCGTGCCGCTCAACGAGCGCGTCGACTATCTCGCGACGAGCGCCGTCAGCCGCCGGCGTTGACCTGCTAGTGAGCCAGCTGCACTTCTGACGCGACCTGGCCGAGCGTGACGAGGTCCCAGGTCTCGCGCAGCTCGTCGAGCAGTGCACCCAGCCGCGACAGCTTCTCGGCGATGGGCAGGCGCAGATCGTGCTGGTGCGCGACGAGCTCGCCGGGGATGCCATCCTTCTCCGCATCGGCGAAGTCGATGCCGTGCAGCTCGAAGTTGAAGAACTCGCGCGCGGCCATCGCCGCGACAACGTGCTTGCGCAGCCGCTCGGGCGCGACGATCAACGACGTCCCGATCGCCGGGATTCGCGACCACGGCGTCACCGCGATCGGCAGCTCGACGAGCGGGGCCTGGCCGCGCCGCCACGGTGCGGTCATCGCCGGGCGGTACGGCTCGCTCGGCGCCGCGAGCAGCCGCGGGTTCGTCATCACCGCACCGCTCGGCCGGCGCAGCAGCGCGAGCGCACCCATGACGACCGCCTTCGCGGCGTAGTAACCCGGCGCCGGAAACACCGACGAGTCGTAGCGATAGCCGCGCTTTGCGAGCACGTCGAGCATCGTCGCGGAGACGTCGTAGCCAGGCGCGCGGAAGCCGTGCACCGCGTGCCCCGTGATCGCGCGCAGCACGCGATCGCCACCGGCGATCTCCGCCTCGACCACGTCGTCGGCGAGCCGCGCGAGATCGTACGGATGCGAGTACGAGTGATTGCCGAGCTCGTCCCCGGCCGCCTCGAGCTGGCGGAGCCGCTCCGCGTTCGCCGTGCGTTGCGCTCGATCCGGGAGCGCTGCCGCCGCATCCGCATCGCGGCCGACGACGAACCACGTGACGTGCATGTCGCGCTCGGCGAACAGCCGCGCGGCGCGGGGCAGCGCGCGCTCGAGGATCACGTGCTCGAGCTCGGGCGGATGCGCGCCGAGGCCGTGGATCCGGTAGTAGCAGCCGATGCCGTCGAGATCGATCGATACCGCGCAGCGCGGCCGCGTCACGGCTTCCCGCCGAACCGGATCACGTACGTCATCTTCGCGATCCCGCGCAGGACGTTCGGCACGCGCTTCACGAGGTTGATCGCGGGCGGCCGCTTCTCGTGAAGTCGGATCGGGATCTCGAGCACGTGCAGTCCGCTGCGGCCGGCGCGGATCACGAGCTCGCTCGCGAACAGATCACGATCGATCACGCACTGCTCGAGGATCGGCAAGATCGTCTGGCGATGGAACGCCTTGAGGCCGTGCGTGTCGGTGCCTCGGAAATCGAGCGCGGCCCATAGCATCCCGTTGATCACGCGGGTCGCAGCGCGGCGGAACAACGGGCGCTCGTCACTCGCACCCTTCATCGCCTTCGAGCCGACGACCATGTCGCAGTCGCCATGACGCAGGTGCTCGAGCGCGCGGCGGTGGAAGTCGAGATCGCAGAGGTCGATCTCCTCGCAGATCACCCAGGTACCGGTCGCTTCCGTGATCCCACGGCGCATCGCCTTGCCGTAGTTCGGCTCGCCGAGCGAGAACGCGCGCACTTCCTTGCGCTCGCTCGCGAGGTGCTCCGCGAGCTGTACGGTGCCGTCCTTGCTGCCGTTCTCGACGATCAGCACCTCGAACGTCAGATCCGGCCAGTCGAGCGCATTGCGCACGATATCGAATCCGTCGACGAGCTCGGTCACCGCCTCGCGGAGGATGCCCTCCTCGTTGTAGACCGGGATGACGATCGATACGTCAGGCATCGGCGGAGGACGGGTTTAACACACGCGGCGCCGTCTGATCGACGAAGCGCTCGGTCTGACCCGCCGTCATCATCTGAACGTGCTCGCGCAACCCGCGCTGCGTGGCGAGCTCGACGAGCCAGCGGCCGGGCTCGTCGAGGCGCTCGTAGGACAGCGGGAACGCGCCATGATGGATCGGCACGAGCATTCGCGATCGCAGGTCCTCGAACGCGAACAGCGCATCGAGCGGTGACATGTGGCGCGAGCGGAACGACGTCGGCAGGAAGCCGCCGATCGGCAGGCACGCGATGTCGGGCGCGAACCGCGAGCCGACGTCGGAGAACCCGGAGAAGTAGCCGCTGTCACCGCACAGAAACGCGCTCGGCCCGCTGCCTCGCAGCACGTATGACAGCCCGCGCGCGAGCTCGTGGTCACCGTGCGATGTCGGCGCGGCGGTCACGTGAACGCCGCGGAGCTCGAGATCGGAGCCTGGTTGCAGCTCGACGACGCGTGCGAACCCGAGCGAGCCCACCCACGACGCGCCTCCCGTCGGCACCACGATCGTCGCCGTCTTCGGCATGCGCGCGAGCGTCGGCACGTGGAGGTGGTCGGCATGGCGGTGCGAGATCAGGATCAGCCCGACATCCGAGAAGTCGCCGGGCGCGAGGCCGGGCTCGACCGCGCGCCGCACCCCGCCGATCCAGCGCCCGAGCATCGGATCGAACGCGATCGCGAGGTCCTTGTAACGAGCGAGCACGGTCGCGTGGCCACCGAACGTCAGCACGAGCTCCCCGGTGGCGACCTGGGGGACCGGCTCGAGCTGGGCGGGCCGCGGAGCACGGAACCAGCGGGTCACCCAGTGGCCGACGAGGCTGCGGTAGCGCCGCACGGGAACGTCCCGGTGCAGTCTCCCCAGCTCCGCCGCGCGTGCCGTGACCTCCGCGGACATGATCTGCCTCACACCTCACTCGCACTGTCGCTGGGCTTTTCGTGCGGCGCAAGTCGAGGGTAAGTTCCTGGGCTCGTGGAGTACCTGCGGAAGATCGCCGTTTTACTCGGTCGCTGGCCTGTCGCGCTGGCGACCGTGCTGGTGATGGCCGCGTTGATCCTCCTGCCGGGTCTCGGGTCCACGGGCCTCTGGGAACCGCACGAGCGTCAGCTCGCGGATCGCATCGCACCGCCCCTCGCGGTCGAGGAGGCGAAGGCCGCGGAGGCGGCGAACAAACCACCGGCGGCAGAGCCGCCCGTGCCCGATGAGGACTGCCTGCGTGCGGCGCCGAAGGATGCGAAGGCACGCACGCTCACGAACAAGGCGATCGTGTTCGGTCGCGACTCGCTCGGCGATGGCGATACCGGCCGCCGCTTGCCCTTCGCCTTGATGGGCCTGCTCACTGCACTCGCCACCGCGGGGATCGGGATGCGCCTCGGCCGCCCGCGCGCCGGGGTGATCGCGGGGCTGGTCGTGCTGTCGATGCCGCTCCTCGTCCTGCAGTCGCGCATGCTGACGTCGGAGATCGGCACCGCGTGCGGCGGGACGCTGCTCGTGTATGGCTTCCTCGCTCTCTCGCGCCTCGGCAGTGGGTACGGCACGGTGCTCGCCGCGGTCGATGCGGCGATCAGCATCGCGGCGCTCACGCTCGGCGGCTACCTCGGCTTCTATGGAGGCGGCGCGCTGCTCGGCCTCGTCGTGCCGATCGGTGCCTGCGCCGCGGCCGGCGGGTTCGGCATCGTCCCGATGGTGCGGCGCGAGAAGATCATCTCCGCGATCCCCGCTCTGCTCGCGTCGCTGATCGCGTTCGCGCTGATCGGCTGGCTCGCGTACCAGCTCTACTCGCTGAAGGAGCCGACGCCCGGCATGATGCCGGCGCCGCGCGCGATCCTCGGCAAGGCGATCGTCACCGACAGCTGCTGGTCGTCGGCGCTCGGCGCGATGTGGCGCCCCGACGACGACCTGCGCATGGCGTTCGACTCGATGTTCGAGCAGATCGGCTACGGCACGTTCCCGTGGGGCGTCCTCGGGCCGATCGCGATGGTCGCGCTCCTGCACCGCACCGACAAGGATCAGCGAACGGCCGGCGCCATCTCGCTCGCGTGGGGCGCAGGCGCCTGGATCGCGTGCGAGGTGTTCCAGCGCAAGGTCGGCTTCACCCTGTACGCGGGCTTCCCTGCCCTCGCGGTCGCGATCGGTGTGTGGCTCGACGACGTGCTCGCGCGCCGCGCGAAGGGCGATGGCGAGGCGATGCCGGCGGGGATGATGCTCGTCGGGCTGTTCTTCATCCTCGCGGTGCTCGACCTCGCGAAGGACATGAACAGCTTCGCGGACCACGTGACGTCGCTCCTGATCGGCAACGACCAGCTGCCGTATCCGAAACAATCGCGGCTCCTGTTCATCCCGACGAAGCTGTGGATCCTCCAGATCGGAATGCTCGCGGGCCTCGGATTTGGCCTGACGATGCTCGTGTGGCGCCCGGGCACCACGCCACGCGCTCGCGCGCTGCAGCGGATCGCCACCTGGTGCGTTGCGGTGGGCTTCGCCGGCACGGTGGTGATGGCGGCGTTCTGGGCGTTCGTGTGGCAGCCGCGGATCGCGCTCAACGTGTCCTCGAAGGCGATGTTCGAGACCTACAAGGATCTGCAGAAGCAGGGCGAGGCGTTCGTGATCATGGGCGACCTCGGTCACGCCCCGCTCGCGTACGCCCCCGATGCGAAGCCGGAGATGGTGCAGAGCCGCGATCAGGTCGTGAAGGCGCTGGCGCGGCCGGAGCGCGTGTTCGCGATCGCGCCGCAGGCCGAGCTCTGCCAGCTGCACCGCGAGCTCTCGGGCAAGCGGTACTACGTCGTCGAGGATCGCAACGTTCGCAATCTGCTGCTGTCGAACAAGATCGATGGCACCACCGACAAGAATCCGCTCGCGACGGCGATCCTCCACGAGGAGCCGAAGCAGCTTCCGTTCACCCCGAAGGGCCGCATCACCTGGGACAACAAGATCCAGCTGATCGGCTGGGACATCCCGAAGACGATGCGCCGCGGCTCGAAGGTCGAGATCACGCTCTACTACAAGATCCTCCAGCCGGTCGGCGGCACGTGGAAGAGCCTGATGCACTTCGACGGCCCGCTGCGCTTCAACGGTGACCACGAGCCGATCCAGGGCCGCTGTCCGACATCCACGTGGCAGCCCGGTGACTTCATCGTCGATACGCTGACCATCCGCGCCGGCGGCGGGGCGTTCCCCACGGGAAAGTACGACGTGTGGATCGGCTTCTTCACCGGATCGGCCCCCAACTGGAAGAACATGACCGTCAGCGAGGCGCCTGGCGATATGCGAGATACTGCGGATCGCGTGAAGATCACGTCGGTCATGCTCGACTGATCAGGGTGATTGACGCTGCTCGCGAGACAGCGGTATGACGACCCGCGATGGGAGCCAAGGCAAAGGGCGACGTGATCCAGCCGGTACCGGCTGCGATCAGCGACGCGGAGAGGCGGCGGGCACCCCGTGTCTTGCTCAACCTGGAAGTCGACTACGCGAGCGAGGAGAACTACCTCTTCGCGTACATCACCGATATCAGCGCCACCGGCATCTTTGTTCGCACCACCTCGCCGGAGCAGCCGGGCACACACCTCAACCTCAAGTTCGGCACGCTCGAGGTCGAGGGCGAGGTGATCTGGGTCAACCCGTACCGTCCCGGTGCGCCCGACAACCTTCACCCCGGCATGGGGATCCGGTTCGTCGGCCTCGACGATGACGTCCGCAATCGGCTCCTCGAGCTGATCCGGCGCTTCGCATACCTTTCCTGATGTCCATCATTTGCGGAACCGATCTTTCGACAGCGAGCGCGGATGCGCTCGAGGTCGCGCGTGCGCTGGCGAAGCAGCGTGGAGATGACGAGGTCGTGCTCGTCCACATTGCCGATGCGGAGGACGCCGCGGTCGATCGCGCGCGTGCCGAGCTCGACCGGCTGGTCGCCGGGATCAAGGACGCACCCGCCGTGCGCGCCGAGATCGTGGTCGGCAAGCCAGAGGAGGCGCTCGTCAACTTCGCGGAGACCGAAGGCAGCGATCTGATCGTGATCGCGTCGCGTTCCGACGGAATTTCCAACCCGCGCCTCGGGACCACCGCGGCGCGGCTGATCGCGCACACCACGGTCCCGATCGTCGTCCTTCGCGATCCGAAGCCGTGGCTCGCGTACGCACGCAACGAACGCCCGCTGCGTCTGTTGCTCGGCATCGATGACTCCGCGACCTGCGACCTCGGCATCCAGTGGACGCACGCACTGCGCACCAAAGGGCCGGTGGAGGTGGTGCTCGGCGCGATCTACTACCCGGATGACGCGGGCTCGCACTACGGCCTCGATCCCAAGAACTTCGTCGATCGCGATCTGCCGCTCGAAGCGCTGATCACGCGCGACCTGCTGCGCCGGTTCGGCGGTGATGCGAACGGCGTGAACGCCGTTGCACGTCCCGGCGCCGGCAGGATCGGGGATCACGTCCTCGAGCTCGCGAAAGAGGAGAAGGTCGACGCCATCGTCGTCGGCACCGGCCAGAAGACGGGCCTCGGCCGCCTCGGTTCGGTGTCGTCGGTGATCGTCAACGATGCGCGCCAGTCGGTCGTTTGCGTGCCACCGCAGGCCACGATCTCGACGGTCGTGGTGCCGCGGCTGCGCACCGCGCTCGTCGCGACCGATCTGTCGCCGTTCGCGAACCGCGCCATCGCGTACGCGTTCGCGATGACACCCGCCGATGGCGAGGTGCACCTGGTCCACGTCCTCAAGGACGACGGCGAGGGCAACGAGGCCGAGATCGCGAAGCAGCTGCGCGCGCTCGCGCCGCAGGGTTCCACGCAGACGGTGCACGCGCATGTCGTGCGCGGTGACGATGCGGCGATCATGCTGGCGCAGTCCGCGGCGCGGCATGGCGTCGATGTCATCTGCATCTCGTCGCACGGCCGCACCGGTATCGCGCGTGCGCTCGTCGGCTCGGTCGCGGATCGACTGCTGCGCGCGACCCGGCTGCCGGTGCTCGTGCTGCGTCCCGCCTGATCAGAACGCGCGCTATCGCAGCTCGCGCCGGGCCTTGAGCTTGATCAGGCCGCGCACCTCGACCTGCCGGATCCGCTCGCGGGTCAGGTTCGTAATGAGCCCGATCTCCTCGAGCGTGAGTGCGCCCGCGTCCGCCACATCCAGCGCGCACGTGTGCTTCATCTCCCAGGGCTCGAGATCGGGGAAGTTGATCTTGATCGAGCCCGTGTCGGGATTGATGTCCAGGTACAGGTGGTGCTTGCACGCCACCCACGGACACGGCCGCGCCTCGGCTTTGCACTCTGCACGAGTGCGCGGGCGCTCGACGTCCTCGACCGGCGGATACATCAACGCGCCGAGCTGAAGCTCCGCACGCGTCATCCGCTTCATCGCGATCGTCTTGCTTCGCGGCCGGGTCCGACGGTTCCGCCGCCGCACCTTCTGGCTGAGCTCGGGGACCGCATCGCCTTCCCCTTGCACGGCCGTCTCCGCTCCATCGTCCACGACGCCGCAGGAACCGTCACCGAAGTCGCCCTCTCCATCGTCGGCCTTCATGACCCTCCTTCGCTCGCGATCGCCACCCGCGACCTCGTGCGATCACCATAAGGAAGTTGTTATCGAACTGACAAGTTCTACATGCAGAAAGTTGATCGGGAGAGATCTCGGCGATTTCATGTTGTACGTGGAGATCCCACACGATACGGATCGCCGCCGGTGAAGCGAGCCACTCGCTCGATCGGCTGGGGCGGCGCACGTCGTGGCGCCGGTCGACCCGCGCGCGGTGCGATCGCGAGCGAGCCGCACAAGACGCGCTCGGCCCTCGGGCCTCGTCACCCCGTTCACGTCACCGCGCGCGTCGTGCCTCGCATCGGGTCGCTGCGCCGACGCGTCGCCTACACCGCGCTTCGCCGCGCCGTGATCACCTCGCTCGCGCGCGCCGACTTCCGCATCGTGCGCCTCGCGCTCCGCCCCTCAGGCGTCGAGCTCCTCGTCGAGGC
>JACCRC010000331.1 GCA_013813765.1 Deltaproteobacteria bacterium
GAGGAACCGGGATCGCCGCCGTGCACGTCGCGAAGATCATCGGAGCACGGGTGATCGCGACGGGGCGGTCGGCGACAAAGCTCGAGGTGGTGAAGGCACAGGGCGCAGATCACGTGCTCTCGTCGACGGACTTTGCCGCGGAGGTGAAGGCACTCACCGGCGGCAAAGGTGTGGACGTGGTCTACGACGGCGTCGGCGGCGACATCTCGGTCGAGAGCCTGCGCTGCGTGCGGTTCGGTGCGCGGTTCCTGATCGTCGGCTGGGCCGCGACGCCGTTCGTCTCGCGCGGCAAGGGTATGCGCGGCGCGCCGAACGCGAACGTCTTGCCGACCAACCTCATCATGATGAAGGGGCTCGACGTGCTCGGATCGCCGACCGTGATCTCGACCGTGAACGATCCGTCGCTGCGAGCGCCACGGCTCGCGCAGGTACTCGCGTGGGCCGAGTCAGGCGCGATCGCGCCACTCGTTTCGCGCACCTATCCCCTCGCGGACTACGAGGCCGCCATGCGAGCGAAGTGGAGCGGGGAAGTCGTGGGAGGGTGCGTCCTCCACCCGTGATCCGACGACGGCGACGGCGTAGTATTCACGCATGACCCGTTTCGCCTTTGTTGTCCTGACCCTGCTCGCCGGGACCGCGAGCGCCCAGAGCCCGCATGACGTCTGCAAGGGCGACTCGAAGACAGCGGTCGCGGGCACCGGCAAACCCTCGATCGCGATGGTCTACCTCGAGGACTTCCCGGTCACGACCACGGGACCGATGCGCAACGCGGTCGCCGCTCCGATCGCGAAGAAAGAGAAGGCGAAGATCGTCCCCAACGTCGACACCGAGGCTGCAAAGAAACTGGTCGACGCGAAGAAGTGGAACGAGAAGAGCGAAGCGTGCGGCCAGGCGCCATCGGTGATCGCCGCGCTCGGGCAGAAGCACCCGAACCTCGAGACGGGTACCGTGACGATCACGTGCGACGGCGACAAGTGCCGGCTCCACGTCGACCTCGAGCGCCACGGCCAGCTCGGCGCGAATCGGTGGGCGCGGTACTCGGTCGACCTCCCCCCGGGCAAGCCCACGGTCGCGAGCATCCAGAAGGCCGCCGCGAAGCTCGCGCCGAACGGCGTACCGCCCGATGCGCCAAAGACCGGCCTCGCGGTCGCCGAGCTCGCCGATGGCACCGTCACCGTGCGTAGCGATGTCGATGGCTCGCTCGAGTCCGATCGGATCTTCGAGGCGAACCGGGCGTTCGCCGCGTGCGCGATCAAGGGCCGCAAGAAGCACGATGTTCGCGGCTACTGGGCGGAATGGAAGCTCGGCGCGAAGGGCAATCCGTTCCAGGCAACCGTGAAGGCCTTCGGTGGCCGTGACCCTGCTGATGAGAAGGCGGCCGAGTGCCTGGCGAAGGCGATCGAGGCCACGCAGCTTCGCTGCCCGCGTGACGGCAAGGTCGTCACGGTGAAGACAGCGATCTGCCTTTGAGGATCGCGGCGCTCGCGCTGCTGTTGATCGCGTGCGAGGGCCGCGACCAGCCGCACGCGTCCGCGACACCGTCGGGCCCCGCAGCCGACTGCACGCTCGTTGCGGAGGTGTTGACCTCGTTCGAGCTCGGCAACTACGCGTCGATCGAGGAGCGCCGTCCCAAGATCGCCGAGTGGCGTGCGAAGTGCGAGGCGCAGAAGCTCACGAAGGAGGAGGGCGACTGCATCCTCGACGCGAAGCGAGAGAGGGACCTGGTGTACTGCCCGAGGTCGCTGATGTTTCCGCCGTACAAGCTGACGGCGGAGGGCGAGGTGATCAGCGGCCTGCCGCCCGAGTGCAGCAAGTATCTGATCGGGCTCGAGCGGTACACGCGGTGCCACGGTCTCCCGGCCGAAGCACGCGCGTCGATCGCGAGCACGGTCGCGCAGATGCGACGAAACTGGTCGATGTTCTCGGAGCAGACACCGATGCCTCCCGCGGTCGCCGCCGCGTGCAAGCAAGGCAACGACGCGATCCGTCAGGCGATGGTCACGTTCAGTTGTGACTGAGCCGCCGGGAGAATTCTCGCGCGACGAAGTACGCGAGAATATCCTTCCGGCGAAGGAATCCCCGTGAGGCGGGCGACTGAGTGAAAAGTTGCCACCACACACGAGCCCGACGAGGCTGGGAACGTGGGGCTACGCTCGCAAACGCTGTTGATGGTCGCGGCGCTCGGTGCGTGTGCGTCCACACCGCAGATCGCCGAGCGCACCGTCGCGCCGCCCGCGCCTCCGATCACGGAGCCTGTGCTCGTCGCTGGACCAGCACCGCGGCCGGGTCTCACGGCGGCGACGCGCGTGCGCGCCACCGATCGGTTGCGCCAGCGGATCGCGCGCGTTCCGGTTCGCTCCTCCTACGTGCTGTCTCCGTCGCTCACGCGGCTCGATGTAACCGTCGACACCGGCGCGACGGTGGCGTGCTCCGTCGAGGTGCGCGTGTCGCCGGCGTCCGCGCTCGGTGAAGAGCGCTGGGAAGGAGGTCGCAGCGCGATCGCGGTCGGCCGCGCGCTCGTGACGTCGACGGCGTCTGCAGACGAGGTCGAGGCTTCGGTGGACACGTGCGTCGACACCGCGACCGATCGGGTCATCGTTGGACGCGTGATGCAGTTCCTCGCGCGCACCGGCGCTGCAGCACCGGGCGTGGTCTCGCTGCGCGGCGACTGACGCGGCGCGATGGTCTCGCCGAGCTACTGAGGCTCGTCGGTCGCGTCGACCACGTCGGTGCCTTCGATCGTCTCGATCATCGGCGGCTCCGGGAACGTGGGCGGCAGCGCACCGAGGAGCGCGAGGCCTTCCTCGAGGTACGCGACGAACCGCAGCCGGTCGAGCGCGTTGCGGCGAGATTCACTCGCGCTTGCCTCGAGCTGCTCGCGCAGCACGCGCTTTTCCTCGACGAGCACCTCGCCGCTGCCGTTCGCAGCGAGGAGCCGCTCCTCGAGCGACTTCACGCTCGCGTCGAGCTGTGCGGCCTTCTCCTTGGTCTCGGCGAGCTCGCGCAGCGTCTTCTGGTGCTGCTCGCGCAGGAGCGCGGTGCCTTCCTCGAGACCCTTCGCGAGCCCTTCGACGCTGCGCACGCTCTGCTGCAGCGAGAGGATCTGCGCGTCGCGCTCGCCGATCGCCTTCGCGAGCTCCGCAGCATGCGCGCGCGCCCCGGCGGCCTGCTCGATCGAGTACGCCGCGGCCGCCTGCGCCTTGTCACGCGCATGTTCCTCCGCCACCTGCGCCATGTCGCGCGCGTGCGCTTCTTCACGTGCGGTGGCCTCGCGGATCGCGTCGGCCTCGAGCGCCTTGATCTTCGCATCCTGCCGCTCGCGCTCCTCGGCGAGCGTGCGGGCCTCGAGCGCGCGGGGCTCCAGCTCGCCGCGCAGCGCCTGGAGCGACCGCTCGTGCGCTTCCTTCAGCTGCGAGAGCTCGGCCTCGTGCCCGGAGGTGACGCGGGCCAGCTCGGCGACGTGGCCATCGGTCGTGCGTGCGATCGCCGTGGCGTGAGCTTGCTCCACGGCCTCGAGCCCGGCCTTGCGCTGTGCTTCGAGCTCCGCCTGATCTTGCGCCGCGCGCTCCTCGAGCATCTGGCGCTCCGCGCTCCACAGCTGGCGCGTCTCGTCGAACGAGCGGGTGAGCTCGTCGATCTTCATCTGCGCTGCCATTCGCGCCTCGCGCTCGCGCTCGAGGAACTGTGCCATCTCCTCGGCATTCGCGTTCGCGTCCGCGACCCGCTGCTCCATGCCCTGGGTGCGGGCCTCGTACGCGGTCAGCTGATCGATCCGCTCCTGGAGCTGGCGCTGCTGCTCGACCATCGCTTCGTGCGCGGCGACGGACTCCAACCGCTTCTCGATCTCGGCGGCGAGCTCGTCATCCTTGTTCGCGAGCTGGACCTGCGCCTCGGAGAGCTGGCGCTGGAGGCGCGACAGCTGCCGTCG
The DNA here is from genome assembly GCA_013813765.1 of Deltaproteobacteria bacterium. GTDB lineage: Bacteria > Myxococcota_A > Polyangia > Haliangiales > Haliangiaceae > JABFXX01. The sequence goes on from JACCRC010000331.1 coordinate 3,929, forward strand.
CAGCGACAGCTCGGACTCGGCCGACTCGGCGTTGACGACCGGGGGCGTGGTCTGCGAGCTCGAACGTCGCTGCTCGAGCAGCGCGGAGGCCGCTTGCGATGCGGTATCGGCGCGGCGCGGCGGCGCGAACACCCGATCGACACGGTAGTTCGTTTCCGGAGGAATGCCGTCCTCCGCGGGTTCCTGCCGCGAATCCACCCCGCGTTTCTTCATCACGCTCGACGAGTATGGGTCAGGTATCCCCTGCCACTCAACCGCCGCTGCGGCGAAACGTGAACGGGTAGTTGACCCGGACCACGCCGCCGTCTTTGGGCTTGGGAAACTCGATGCTTCCGATGACGCTGGCAACGCAGGCGGACACCGAGGGGTGCACTCCCGACCCCTGTGCTTCACGCACGCTTCCGGACGCGGTGATCGTGAAGCTCGCGGCGACCGTCCCCTGCAAGCCCGGCGTCGCGAGCAGCTGCTTCTCGTAGCAGTACTGGATCTTCTGGATGTTGCGCTTGATGTAGCGGCGGATGATTGCCTTGTCGAGATCGCCCGAAGCGCTCGGCTGACCGATCGACAGCGTCGGGACGCCACCGGTGTACGAGCCCGCGGTCCCGACACGCTGCTCGGGGGCCGTCGTGTCGACGGTCAGCTGGACCTCGTCGACGCCCGCGCTCGCGAGTGCGCCGAGCAGCGTGACGAGCATCTGCACGTCGACCTGCGGCTGCAGCGTCAGCGCGGCGAGGAGGTTCATGCTCGTGGCCTTGCGCTGGCTCTCGACGAGCTTCTGCACCTCTGCGTCGATGTCGCCCCACGCGACCGAGGCGCCGTACAGTGTGAGCCCGTGTACGCTGACGTCGATATGGATCGGGGCGGCCTGGATCGTCGCCGGCTCGAACAGATACGCCGTGCGCGCCGGCCGTTCGCCTTGCACCGCGATCGCGATCGCGCGCGGGCTCGCTCGCTGAAGCACGGTGATCACGTCCTTGCTGGGCGCACGGGCGTCGGCGAGCAAGACGGTGTGCGCGTGATCGGTGTCGGCGGCGAGCCGGCCGTGCGTGGAGGCTCCGAGGCCTCCGTCGGCCGTGCCTTCGCCGAGCAGCTTGTCGAGCGTGTCGCCGATCTGCGCGACCTGGATCGCCGAGCCGCCGTTCGCGCGGAGCCCCGGTGACAGCTTTCCGGCGCTGAGCTCGCCGTTCGGCTTCAGCGCGATGAACGTGGGCGCGTCGATCCATGGACGCGTGCGCATCGGATCGATCGCCGGCAGCTCGACGGGCAGACGTACATTCTTCGGCACCTGCGCAACCGGCGCGCGCACCGCGCTCTCCTTTGCCGCCGGTGCCCCCGAATCCCGGCACGCGGCGACTGCGAGTACCGCCAGTAGCATTCGCCGCATCCAGCGAAGTTACCGCGTCCCGTCGACGAAGTCCTTCGCGACGATCGTCCAGTCGGCGTGGCCGTGTCCCTCGGCGATGAACCGATCCATCTGCGCTGCGACGAGCGGCAAGAGCGCGAGCGGGATGCCGGCGGCGTCTGCCTCGGCCTGCATGAGCCGCGCGTCCTTGCGCGCCATCGCGAGCTCCCACGACGGATGGTCGTAGTCCGCATCGGTGAGGCGCTTGAACCGCGCGGGCACGTTCGCGCCTGGATTGAAGTGATCGAACAGCGAGCCGACCTCGCGTGGCGAGATGCCCATCGACTTGCCGAGCGCGAGCATGTCGGTGAAGCCCGCGGTCAGCGCCATCAGGAACAGATTGCCGAGCAGCTTGAACGCCGTGGCAGCATCCACGCGCTCGCCGAGGTCGACCAGCTTGCCGGTCATCGGCGCGAGCATGGGCGACACGCGCGCGACGACCTCGCGGTCACCGGAGATCAGCATGAGCCCGGTCGCGTCGGCGGCGTTCTGCGGACCCATGAACACCGGCACGTGGTGATAGACGATCCCGCGCTCGCGCCACCAAGCCGTGCGCTCGCGCGTCCCCGCGGTCGAGGTCGTCGAGTGGTCGAGCACGAGCGCGCCCGGTGCGAAGCCGGGCGCCGCGGCGGCGAGCACGCTGTCGACGGCGGCATCATCGGCGAGCACCACGTGGACCCGTGACGCGCCGCGCACGGCCTCGACAGCGTCGGAAACTGCTTTCGCTCCAACGGTTTCGAGCGCGCGCGCTTTCTCGGGAGACCGATTCCACACACGGACCGCCTCCTCCTTCTTGCGCAGGGAGCGGGTGAAGCCGGAGCCCAGCAAACCCGTACCGAGGATCGTGATCATTGCGCGAACCTACCGCGGGTCCAACGATAGGCGTCCTCACGGACCGCGCGGATCTCTCACTCTGTGCTTACGGTGGAACTTCGCGCGGTTCCGTCGAGGAGGGCTAGGGTGAGTGTCCCCTATGACTACCGCCCGCGCCGATGCACGGATCCTGATCGTCGACGACGAAGAGGATACCGCCATGCTGCTTCGCGACGCGCTCCGGCGCCGCGGCTGGACCGTGGACGCGGTGCTCTCGGGCGCCGACTGCCTCTCGTACATGCGGCGCGACCCGGTCGACGTCGTGATCTCCGACGTGCAGATGCCGGGGATGACCGGCATCGAGCTGTGCGACCAGCTCTATCGCCGCTATCCGGACTGCGCTCCGATCGTGCTCACCGGGTTCGGTCAGCTGGACACCGCGGTCGCGGCGCTCCGCGTCGGGGCGTGGGACTTCCTGACGAAGCCGGTGAAGACCGAGGTGCTCGAGGTCTCGATCATGCGCGCGCTCGATCACTTCTCGCTGCAGCGCGAGGTCAAGCGGCTCACGCTGGCGCGCGCGTCGAGCGAGCCGATCGAGGACATGCTCGGCGATTCGGGTGCGATCCGCGAGCTCCAGCGGATGATCCGCCGCGTCGCCGCCACCGATGCCACGGTCCTGATCCAGGGCGAGTCGGGCACCGGCAAGGAGACCGTGGCGCGAGCGCTGCACCGCCTGTCGGAGACCCGCAAGAACGAGCCGCTCGTCGCGGTCAACTGCGGCGCGATGCCGGCTCCGCTGCTCGAGAGCGAGCTGTTCGGCCACGTCGCGGGCGCGTTCACCGATGCGAAGTCGGCGCGCGAGGGTCTGTTCCTCCAGGCAGGATCCGGAACGATCCTGCTCGACGAGATCGGCGAGATGCCGATGGAGATGCAGGCGAAGCTGTTGCGCGTGCTGCAGGAGCGCAGCCTGCGCCCGGTCGGCGGGGACAGCGAGTCGCCGTTCGACGCGCGCGTGATCGTCGCGACCAACCGCGATCTCGAGACCGAGGTCGAGGAAGGCCGGTTCCGCGAGGATCTGTTCCACCGGATCAACGTCGTCTCGATCCAGGTACCGCCACTGCGCGCCCGTACCGGCGACGTGCTGCTGCTCGCAACCGCGTTCCTCGAGCGCGCCGCGAGCCGCAAGCAGACGTTCCTCCGCAGCATCTCGCGCCGCGCGTCGCAGCTGCTCGTCGACTACGACTGGCCGGGCAACGTGCGCGAGCTCGAGAACTGCATGGAGCGCGCGGCCACGCTGTGCCGCGGCGACGAGATCGACCTCGACGATCTCCCGCGCAAGGTCGTCGAGCACCGCTCGACGCGCCTCGAGATCTCCACCGCGTCTCCCGCCGAGCTCTTGACGCTCGACGAGATGCAGCACCGCTACGTGCGTCAAGTGCTCGCCGCGGTCGGCGGCAACAAGACGCAGGCAGCCCAGATCCTCGGCATCGATCGCCGGTCGATCTACCGCCGCCTCGAGGCGCAGCGGCAGCCCGCCGAAACCTAGCGACTACGATCCGGGCCGCCCACGCGGCTGAGATCCTCGATAGCGCGCGTACCGACACCGGTCGCGCAGCCCCATGCTGCGGTGCCGGCGGCTTGCTGCCAGCTGCTCGGACGCCCACCGGCGAGCAGCGCCTTGCCCGCGCCGATCGCGCATGCGGCTCCGTACTGGGTGGCCATCTGGCCCCACGTGCGTGGCTGCTGGGGAGCCCCACCGTTGCCGCCGGTGATCGTGGAGAGCGTGGCGAGATCGAGAGTCGTGAGCTGGTCGAGCATGGTCATCGGACTCTGTGCAGCGACGGTGCCAGCGCGCCCGATCGCGTATCGTCGCGAGCTCGCGCCCGGATGCGCATCACGTGATGGCTGCTCGACCTTCCATTGCCGGCTGGGAGACCGCCCCACGGGGTCTGTCTACCGCGAGCGACATGGGGTAGGTTCTCGCCCGTGAGTGGCAAGCCGCAACAGACCTATATCCTTCACACCGTCGGGATCGCGATCGTTCTCGCCGTCGTGCTGATCGTGTTCCTCCGCGCGAAGTGGGGCTGAGCCCCACGGGTCACCACACGCTTGTTGTGGTGACGGAGCGTACGAGATCCGCAACTATTGCATCGTCGTCGCGGCGACGCTCTAGTGAGTGTGATGGCCAACGTCGGCAGCAGCTCCAGTGCGCCGATCCGGCCGGCGGTCATGATGCGCGGCACGGTCGCGCAACGGCCCTGGGCGGCGACGCTGGCCGCGATCGGGATCGGTGGTCGTAGCGGGCAGCTCACGCTGCGCGGCGGCGGCAAGGTCTATCGGATCGCGTTCTCGAACGGCATCGTGGTGGGCGCGACGTCGCCGATCGCCGCGGACTCGGTGTCGCGGATCGCGCTCGCGCACCGCATGATCAGCCCGGTCCAGGCGCAGCAGATCGCGCGGATGCTCGGCAAGGCGAGGGCGGATGACGTCGAGCGCTTCGCCGATGCGACCGGGCTGGGTGCGGATCAGATGAGGCTGCTGAAGCGCAGGGTCTTGATCGCACGCACGGCACGGACGTTCGGAGTCGATGACGGCGAGTACACGATCGACGACCGCATCGGCATTCCGGTGCTGCTCGGAGTGGAGGTCGATATCCGCGCTGCGATCTATCACGGCTGCCGCAAGCACCAGTCGACGGACCGGATGGTCGCGGACCTGCGCGCGCTCGGCAACCGGTTCGCGCTGCGGCCGGAGGCCGAGGCGCACCTGCCGCGGTTCGAGCTCGGCGAGGCGGAGTCGCCGGTGATCGACGCGCTCCACCACAGCACCACGCTCCCCGAGCTCGAAGCCACACATCGCGAGCTCGATCCACGCATGGTGCTCGCGGTGATGGTGTCGCTCGCCTCGTGCGATGCGATCGTGCCCGCGGAGCTGACGAGCCGCGTGCCGACGCCACAAAACATGTCGCTCGCGAACTTCGAGATCCGGATCGAGACCACGATGACGCGCGTGCCGACGCCGCGCGAGCCGACGATGTCCTGCGTGCCGATGCTGATCAACGACGAGCCGAACGTCCAGTCGGTCCGGCCGATTCCGGCGAGGCCGGTGAAGAAGCAGCGCGCTCCGACCATGCCGCGCGCGATGACCTATCGCGCGGTGACCGATCCGTTCATCGAGGCGCAGGCAACGACGCAGCGCCCGAGCCCCCTCTCGTTCGCCCAGGTCAAGCGACTGATCCAGGCGCGAGCGGCGCTGCTCGGCAAGGGCGTCGATCACTTCGAGTTCCTCGGCATCCCGTTCGACGCGCCGATCGCGGAGGTGCGCGCCGCGTACGTCGAGCTCGCGCGCTATCTCCGGCCCGAGAAGCTCAAGGAGCTCGGGTTTGCGGACGAGCATCACGATGCGCGCAGCGTGTTCGCCCAGGTCGTGATCGCGTACACGGTGCTGACCGACCCGGCTCGCCGCGCCGACTACGTCCGCACGGTTCGCCCCCGCCGCCGGTAGCGCCACCCGGGCACACCGTTCACGCCCCACCGAGACCGCCCGTTCACGAACGGCAGGGTTTCGGCAGCAACGTGGCCTGCTGCGTCACCTGGCACGATGCCTGCTGTGGCGGCGGTATGATGTTCGAAGGGTTCAGAAGGTGGGCGCTGGCCGGGACGCTGGTCGCCGCCTGCGGCGGCAAGAGCCCGGCACCGCAGGCGTACGGTGCCTCGCCCGCAACGGCGGCGAACGGCGGGACCGTGGAGCCCGCGCTGGAGCCGCAGGTCGCGAGCCAGCAGTGGTACCGCGCGCAGACCACCTGCTCGCAAGGGCCCTACGAGCTCGAGGTGCAGGGGAGCGGTGCGAAGTGGGGCGAGGAATTCGAGCTGCGCCTGCACACGCCGCGCAACGTCGCGTTGCATGCAGTGATCCTCGTCGACGGCAAGGAGACCTCGGTCATCGACGAGGTGTTCAGCACCGACGGGACCATCGGGCACAAGCCTCATAACGCCAGGTGCGTCGCCAGCGCGCGAGAGCGCATCGTCCTTGGGAGGACCTACCCGGGCACGGGCACGGGCACGGGCACGGGCACACCGGGCACGCTCGTGGTGCCACCCCCAGATCGCGCGCGCACGACGCCGCAGCTGGATCTCGATACGAGCCTCGTCACGACGTCGTTCGAGGTGATCAAGGTCAGCCTGCGTGATCGTCCGCCGGGCACTCCGCCGCCGCGCATTCGCGTGCGGTTCTGGTCGATCGATCCCAACGACCTCGAGGGCGTGCTGTTCGGCATCGCGCACATCGAGTGGCGGCCCAACGTCTCGGAGGAGCAGTACGAGGCTCACCTCGCGTGGCGCGCGGAGCAGGCGCGGCTCGCCGAGGAGGCGCGGATCGAGCGCCAGCGGCGTGCGGCCGAGGACAGCGCGCGTGCAGATGCCGAGTGGCGGCGCACGCATCCGCCGCAGGTCGTGCGGCCCGTCGTCGTGAAGATCGATCTCGAGGCGGAGCGCGAAGCTCAGCGCAAGCGCATCGAGGACATGCGCAAGGCCGAGGAAGCGCGCCGCCGCCGCGCGATCGCCGCCGCACTCGAAGCAGAGCGCCGCGCGCGCCGCCGGCAGTACTGCGCGACTCACCACGAGGATCGCGGCTGCTGGGGCGCGGGCGGCTACGCGGTCCACGCAGAGTTCGAGCAGCATGATCGCGAGAGGGTCCAGTACTGCGACGTGCATCCCGAGGACGCGCGCTGCTGGTCGACCGAGGTCCGGAACCGGCGTACCGCGGCCTGGAAGGCGCGTATCACCGCCGCGCTCGCGCCCCCGAAGCAGCCCGATGGTCCTCCGCCGGCGGCACTCGTCGAGGATGTGCCTCCGAAGCTCAGCGCGAACGCGGAGTGGCGCGCGGGGTACTGGCAGTGGACCGCAGGGACCTGGGTGTGGCTCGCTGGCATGTGGCGCGTTCCCGACGAGGACATCGCGTCGGAACAGACAACGACGGCGCCGGCAGCGCCGCCTCCGCTGCGCACCGAGCCCGCGCCCGCAGCGCCGGTTGCGACCGCGGTATGGGTGCCGGGCTTCTGGCAGTGGGGCGGCACCACGTGGGTGTGGATCGCGGGCTCCTGGCAGCTGCGTCCGGAGCCTCGCGTGCAATGGCGTGCCGCCGAGTGGCAACCGCGCGGCTCGGTGCACGTGCTCATCCCCGGCGGCTGGGTGCGGATCGGAGGACGTCGATGATGCGCATGCTCTTGATCGCAACGCTCCTGCTCGGCGGCTGCGCGACGACGTGGATCGCGACGCAGGCGACCGGTACGCAACGCGCGTGGGAAGAAGGCGTGCGCGAGACGTCGGTGCCGTTGCCCGGCGTGCACGAGCGGATCGCGATCAAGCTCCCGCTCGGCATCGTGTACGAACCGCACGCGCTCGGCGTGGTGAAACCGTTCGAGCTGCAATGCACGACCGATCAGCGCGCGAAGGACGTCGTCTACCGCTCCGCGTTTCGCTACGGGAAGCGCTGGAAGATCATGAGCGGCATCATGGCGCTCACCGAGGGCGCGCTCGCGGCGGTGTTCCTGCGGAGCCGCGACGAGAAGCCGGAGTACTGGCTCTACGGTGGCTTCCTCGCGGCCGACGCGCTGGTGACGACAGCCTTGTTCTGGATCCCGCGCAAGGAGATCTACGCGAAGGAAGAGCGCCCGGTCCTCACGCACGTGCGCTCCGATTGTCCCGACGGGATGATGCTGTCGATCGGCGCCGATCGATTTCCCGTCGATGCAGCGGGCCGCATCGGCGAGGTCGCCGAGGCCGCGCTCGATGCGTGGATGAGCGAGCCGATGGGCCCCTTGCAGCTCGAGGTCGCGGGCCAGGTGCAACGCTTCGAGATCGGCGAAGGTGAGATGTGCGTGTGGAGGCGCGAGCATCATCGCGAGCTGCCGCCCTGTTACTCGGGCGTCGCACTGCGCTCGGTGCTGCTGTCGTTCGAGGTGCCCGTCGGTGCGCTCAGCACCGTCGCTGCACGTGATGTGCAGCCGATGTGATCGGTGCTCCACCTGCCAGCGTTTGCCAACGTAGCGGCTCGTGATCTCGCACAGCGTGACGACATGATGACCGCGGTCGTCGAGGAGACAACATGAACCGCACCACCGCGCTCGCTGCCGTCATCACCGTGCTCGCCGCATGCAGCACGAACTACACGCCGCGCACTCCGGGGCGCGTGTTCGTCACGATGGAGGGCGGGCAGCCGACGTACGTGCGCGACGGCCAGTCGCATCGCCACGGCTTTCTCGGAGGCGGCCTGCAGCGCGCGGTGCGCGGCAACATCGCCGCCGAAGCGGCGGCGAACGAGTATCACGATCGCCTGCGCGACGGCCTGCTGGTGATGTTGCTCGGCGGTACGTGCGCGACGACCGCGCTCGTGTGGGGAGTCGCCGACGCTGCACGCGAGGATCCAGATCACGACCGGGCGGCAACGAAGATGCTCGTCGCGCTCGGCTGCAGCGTGCTGATGATGGGCGGCGCGTTCTACACGGCGAGCGCCGAGCCGTATCGCTGGGACGCGATCAACATCTTCAACGACAGTGCGCCACCCGTGTATCCGGGCTACGGACCGCCGCCGGCCTACGGTCCCGGCTACGCCCCGAGCTCGAGCGTGGCCACGCCCGCGAAGAAGCGCCTCGGCATGCGCGACGATTGATCGCTAGCTTCCGGACGCGGCAAGGACCGCTTCGAGCCGCTCGAGCAGCACCATCTTGTCGGTGGTCTCGGCCGACGGCGGGTACTTCTCGAGATCGACCACCAGCTCGTCGGTCGCCGGATGCCGACCGCGCAGGCGCTGCGCTGCCTGGTACGCGCGATCGATCATCTCGGCCGCCGTGCGCGGGCTGATGTCGAGGAGCTGTCGCGCGTTCGCGACCGACTCGCGCATCTGCTCGATCGCGCGCTGGTCGTGGATCAGGAGCACCTCGCGCTGATTGATCGAGCCGAGCGAGTCGAGGTACTTCACGAGCCCCTCGCTCGTCAGCCGCGCGACCGATGCCGCCTGCGAGCTCAGGTCGCGCTCGAACTCGACCATCTGCCAGCGATCGGCGGGCCGCATTGCGCGGCACACCACGGAGCCGACGAACGTCTTCATCGTCTCGCGGATCGTCGAGAGCGCATCGCGGTGCGCGATGCTCATGTCGCTCTGCAGGATGCCGTTGTAGGGCGCCAGTGTCGTCGCGAGCTCGGCGAGCCCGCGCCGCACGAGCAGTGCGCGGCCGAGCGACGTGAGGTAACCGGGCACCACCGTCGCTGCGTTCACCTCGGGGAGAAACGTCTCGTACACCATCGACACGAGCGCGTGCACGCCCTCGCTCGCCGACGAGCACGTGTCGTCGAGCAGGCCGAGGACGTGGTTGATCTCGCCGGACCTGAGCGCGACCTCCATGCGCTCGAGCGCCTCGGTCTGCTGCGAGCGCAGGCCGTATTCGATCGACAGGACCTTGTCGATCACCTTGGCCCACTTCTCCGCATCGCCTTCCGGGCCTTGCTCGCCGAATCCATCGAGGAGACCGCCGACATCGAACGCGCCGAAGTCGATCACGTTGCTGCCTTCCGCGGGCGCGCCGCCCTCGAGCTCGCCGAAATCGAAGCTCGGGTCGGCCTCCAGCGCAGGCTCGGGCGCTCCGTACTGCTTCGCCTGCTCCGCCTCGAAGGACTTGCAGAGCTCGAGTAGCTCGCTCATCCCCGCGAACGTCTGCTCCCACAGTGCGCGGAGGCTCGCGGCGCTCGCCTGCGGATCCAGCGGGACCTCGCGGCTCGCGACGAAGCGCTCGTAGAGGCTCTCGTCCAGCCGTTTCAGATCCTCGAGCGCGCGGAGTGCGAACTGGACCAGCTCGCCGGCCTGGATCTGGATCCGCGGCGTGGCGATCGCCGTCTCGAGTCTCTGGTCCACAGGCTCCGCCAGTTTCTCATGCTCCGCAGATCTCGGCCAACTTCCGCTTCACCGGCACTCTTGCGGCCGGGCATCGCCCCAGGCGGTCGTTCCGTCGCGCAGGACCAGCCCCATGCACACCCCACGGACCGCCTGGTCGAGGCGCGCGAGCGGGAACATCTCCTCGACGGTCAGCCGGTCCGGGACCCAGTCGCCGCACGGCTGGCAGAACTCGACCATCGCGAACCGGAGCTCGTCATCGAACACCTTGATGTCACGCGGGTTCACGCCAGCAGCCACGTCTCGCACGTGCCGGCGCAGGCGGTGGAGCAGGGTGACGCCGTCCATGGGTGCGGTCTCGTGGACCGTCTTCGTCCGCGACATGTTGGCCGGCTTGCAGCGGCACGCCTCCTCGCGGGCCGGCTCGCCCTTGCACGCGACGAGGAGGGTGACGAGAGCAGCGAGGCGCATCCGCCCAAGCTTACCGGGCGCGGCGCGATCCGTCCCAGCGCGTGGCGAGGCGCTGCACGACGCCGGGCGTCGGCGCACGCGCCTGAGGGACCGATGTCAACTGCGGCCGCAGCTTCGGCAGCATCGCCATGGTCGCGGCGAGGAGCGCTTCGCGACGCAGCTTCGGCAGGTTCTTCGCGCGATACGCCGCGCTCGGCACCGCGACCGACGCGGAGCCAGACACGAGGGACACGATCCGTCCCTGCGCATCCGACACGCCGAGACGCAGCTCTGCAACGATGGTGATCGCTTCGTCACCAGGCTCGACCGACATGCGCACGACCCCGACGTCGAGTCGCCGGTTACCGTCGATCCCTTCCGCATCGGCCCAGACAACGAGCGCACGCTTCACGGTGTCCGCGTTCGCCGTGCGCTCCGCCTCGGTGAGGCCGCTCTGCGAACGGTCAACCGCGGTCACGGCGATACGCTCCGCCGCCGCCAGCCTTCCCATCCCGATCACCATCACGATCGCGAGGATTAGCCGGCTCATGCTCCCAGGTGTGAGCACCTTTCGTGCCGGGAGTAACCACGGAATCTTTCTCAGGCATCGCGCAGTTACGTCAGGGTCAGGTGACCTCGGAAAGCTTTCGTAGCCAGCGTGCGGCACCGCACCGGGCGCGTGGTTTACGCTAGGCCGATGCGCAAGCTTCTTCTCGTCGGTCTCCTCGCGTTCTCGGGCTGCAGCAAGGATGTCACCAAGGACATCGAGGCGCTCGCCGACCGCGCGTGTGCCTGCACGGATGCCGCCTGTGCGGACAAGGTCGTCGATGATCTGCTCGCGCTCGCCGAGAAGAACAAGAAGGCGAAGGGCGACGAGGATCGCGCGAACAAGGCAGCGCGCAGGCTCGGCGAGTGCGTGATCAAGGCGGGCGCCGATCCCGAGAAGTTCATGCAGAAGATGAAGCGCCTGCAGACGATGGACGAGTAGTCACCGCGCTCGGGGCTTGAAGGGGAGCTACTGGATCGGGGGCGGCGGTGCCCAGAACGCGCTCATGTTCGCGGTCTCGGTGTCCTGATCCGGGACCCAGTACGAGACCGAGCTCGCATCGACGTTCTGCCCGAGCTTGGACTTGTCGATCGCGGTGATCCACATCTGGCGGCGGCCCGTGCCCTTCGTTCCGGCGAGCGCGTTGCCGTAGTCGCGGAAGCTGTAATAGACCACCCACAGGTGACTGCCCGTGTCGTACGGGCTGAAGTTCGGCAGGTAGCAGTCCCTCGCGCCGCCGCACGCAGTGTCGAGGCGGACCGTCGCGCCGCCGTTGCGATTGACGATGAACAGCGAGCCAGGGAACCGGGTGGTGCCGCTTGGGGTCGTGCTTTCGCCGCGCGAGTGATTGCCGGCGCCATAAACGATCCACTGCGAGTCGGGCGCGAACGAGGGCCACGACGGAGCGGCGAACGCAGGATCCACCGACGCTGCCGCGACGACGTTCGCCGGCGCGCCGAACGAGTCACCGCTCGACGACATGATCTGCAGGTCGCCGCGGTCGTAGTCGATCGCCCAGCCGACGGGTCCACCGCCGACCGTGATGTTGTTGATGAACGCGACCGCGGTGCCATCGGGCGACCAGGCCGGGTGCGATGCACCCGCGGTCGGCAGCGGAGTGCCGGTCGTCGGGACGGTCGCGCCGGTGCGCGGATCGACCACGTAGAGGCTGCCGGCGCCGACGTTGACCATCAGGCGCGACGCATCAGCGTTGAACGTCGAGAACAGCTGCGTGTACGTCGAGCCCTCGACGACCGGCGCGAGCGTCGGCGCCGGATCCATCGTCACGACCCCCGGATTGGTCATGTCGAACACGCCGCCCTGCAGGCCACCGCCCCACAGCGAGCCAGAGAGGTAGCGGCCGTCCTTGCTGACGGTGTGGCAGGCGACGCAGCGGCTGCCCGTCGACGGCTGCGCCGGCGGGTTCGTGATCGCCTTCGAGCGGCCTGTCCTGTCGATCTTCTCCATCTCGCCGGCGCCGAGGTTCCAGTAGTAGATCGCGCCGGTGATGTCGCCAGGGACCATGCGCACGGTGCGCGGTGCACCACCGGAGGCGCTCGTTGCCTGGCTCCAGTGCGCGACGTTGATCGTCACGGGCCCGCTGCCGGCGCTCTTCACGAGCATGCCCCACTCGGCGTCGGAGACCTGATTGTCGAGCTTGAAGCCGGGACCGGCGGCGAGGATCGTGTCGACGGTCGCGAACTGACCGGCGGTGATCCGCACGCGATACAGATCGCCCGCGGCGTTGGAGCCTTCCCACTGCACGTCGGGAGACTTCACGCTCGATGGCATCACGGCGCCTTCGAGCGGGTAGACGATCGACGGCGAGCTCGCGCTCGTCGGCGGGTTGTCGGGGAAGTTCTGCTCGGCGCCCGGGGGAACTCCGGGCCCGATGTGGACCGGATGAATGATCACCGCGACCGACGTGGCCCCGACGATGTCACCGGCCTGCGCGATCACGCCGCCCTTGCCCGCGGCAGCGCCGGTCGCTTCGAACTGCGCGACGTTCATGTTGCCGAGCGCCGTCGCGTCGGTGTCGAGCGCGAACACCGCCTCGGGGATCTCCTTCATGGAGCCGTCCTCGAAGTGACCGATCGCCTTGTAGTCGAGCGTGACCGGCGTACCCGTCCACGTGAGGGTCGCGTTCGCTGGCTCGACCTCGATCGACATCAGACCCTGGTACTTGTCCTTCGATGCTGCGGGTCCGCACGCACAGAACAGGAGGAACGCCGCGACGGAAAGCTGTGCCCTCATCGGGGCGGAACATAGCAGTCCGCGTGGCATCCTGCGTGTGACAAATGCTGGCGCTCCCTCTCACGCTGCGCTGCGGCATGACGATTCCGAACCGGATCGCCCTCGCCGCGATGACGAACCTCCAGTCCAGGCCCGACGGTCTCCTCGGCGAGGACGAGCTGGCGTGGCTCGCCCGTCGCGCCGACGGTGGCTTCGGGATGGTGGCCACGTGTGCCGCGTACGTCGGGCTCGACGGCAAGGCGTGGCCCGGCGAGCTCGGTATCGATCGGGACGAGTGCCTCGAAGGCCTGTCCCGGCTGGCCGCGCGGCTCCGCGTCCCCGGGGCGATCGCGATGGTCCAGCTGTTCCACGGCGGCGTGCGCGCCGATCCGGCGCTGACCGGCGAGCCGACCTGGAGCGCGAGCACATGGAGCGAGGACGTGCCGGGGTTCGTTCCGCCGCGCGCCGCCACCGTCGACGACATCGCGCGCGTGATCGACCAGTTCGCCGCCGCCGCGGTGCGCGCGCAGAGGGCGGGCTTTCAGGGCGTCGAGCTCCACGGCGCGCACGGCTATCTGCTCTCGCAGTTCCTCTCACGCACGATGAACCCACGCACCGACGGCTGGGGCGGCGATGTTGCGGGTCGAGCTCGGCTCCTGCGCGAGGTGCTCCGCGCGGTGCGTGCGCGCGTGCCTGCGAGCTTCGCGGTCGGTGTGCGCCTCTCGTTCGAGGATTTCGGGCAGGCGCGCGGGATGGACCTCGACGACAACCTCCAGGTCGCGCGATGGCTCGTCGACGATGGTGCGGACTTCATCCACGCCTCGATGTGGGACGTGTCGCGGATGACTGCGAAGTATCCGGACCGGCACCTGCTGCCGCGCGTGCGCGCCGCGCTGCCCGCCGACGTCGCGGTGATCGCGGCGGGTAAGATCTGGACACACACCGAGGGCGAGGCGGTGCTCGCGAAGGGTGCCGATATGATCGCGCTCGGCCGCGCGGCGATCCTCAACCCCGACTGGCCGAAGCTGACCGACGATCGCGTCGTGCGGCCGCCGATGACGCGCGCTGCGCTGAACGAGCGAGTGGTGTCGCCGCTGTTCGCGGCCTACCTGACGAAGTGGAAGAACTTCGTCGCCGACTGATCAGAGGATCGGCGGCTGGCACACGCCGTTGCCGTTGATCTGAGCGTTCGTGCGGAAGGTGTTCAGGCGCGTCCAGGACGGAACCTCGTTCTGGGGGATGGTGCCGTCCTCGCGCACGTTGGTGACGTGATAGGTGTGCTGGTTCCAGATCCGGCGCGCCTGGATCCAGCGGTCCATCTTGTCCTTGATCACCTGCACGGTCGGCGACGGCGTGAGCCCCGGGTACTGGTTCGAGACCACGATGATCTCGGCGGACCCATCGTTGTCGATATCGGCGACCACCGGGTACTCGGTCAGCGTGCCGCTCGTACGCGGCATCGAGAAGATCGGCTGACCGGTCGGGCCGAACACGAACAGGAACATCTCGTCCGCGTACATCGCCTCCGCGGTGCCGTCGCCGAGGAAGTCGAACGCGGTGCCGGCTGCGATTCCCGATTGATCGGAGACCGGCGTGCTCCACTTGATCGAGCCGTTCGCGTTGTACAGCGTGTAGAAGTTCGCCGAGCTCATCGCGTACTCGGCCTTTCCGTCGCCGTCGAAGTCGTGGATCGTGGCCGGGCGCAGCCACGTGGTGCCGCCGACCGGCGAGCCGGTGGGGCGAAGATCCTGGTACTTCACGGCGCCGTCGTGCTCGAGCAGCGACAGGCCGTTGATGTTCGTCACGAGCACCTCGGGCTCCGGATCCGCGTCGAGGTTCGCGACCTGTGGATAGCCGGGCGAGATGTTCGACAGGTAGTACTGCGATCCGTCGTGGCGATACGCCGCGTGGCCGAGCACGACCTCCTGGAAGCCATCGTTATCGAGGTCGGCGACGGTCGTCGCGTTCCAGCTCGCCTGCGTGGCTGGCGCCGTCCACTTCACGACGCCGCTGCTGTTCCACACCGTGTTGCCGCCGATGATCTCGACCGAGCCATCGTGATCGAGATCCGCGAGCGCGATCGCGCCGGAGTAGTGATCGCCGGCCCACTTGCCGCCGGGACCGACCTTGACCGCACCGGTGTGCGAGAACACGTAGAGCGCGCCCATCTGATCGACCGTCACGATCTCCGGGATGCCATCGCCATCGAGATCTCCGAGCGCCGGCGTGACCGTGCCATCGACGGTCGTCGGGATCTTGAGCTGCTGCGCGCCGGTGCTGCCGTTCAGCAGATAGATGTGGCCCTCCGAGCCGGGAAACCCCGAGCTCGGCGACGCGACCACGACGACATCGGGGACGTCGCACAGATCGATCATGCCGTCGCCGTTGTCATCGGAGAGGTTCGCGACCAGCGGGGACACGATGCTGAACGTGTCCCCGTCGGGACCGGTCCACGCCCACTGCAGCTCGGGCTCGAAGCTGTTCGGCGGCGCCTTGTCGTCGCACATGCCGACGCCGTTCGAGTCGTCTTGCACCTTGCACATGTCGACGGGCATGTCGTTCCCATCGCCGGTGCCGCCATCGCCGGTGTTGTCGCGCTTGTCCGGACCACAGGCCGCGAGCACAGCGATCACCGCGGCCAGCGCGCGTCCCATCATGGGCAGCAAGCTACACCCGGTTCTTGTGGTAGTTGCGGCGAATCGACTGGAGGTAGACGTCCTCGGAACCGCGGAGGTCAGGCGCGAGGAACAGCTCGGGGCGCTCGTTCGCGGCCTCGCTGATCGGATCGATTCCACCGGTGCGGAATCCCTCGCTGCTCGTGCACGCCGCGGCGGTGGTGGGCCACTCCTCCGAGTTCGTGTTCGGGAGCGCGATCGGCTTCGCGGGATCCAGGCGCGCGAGGCGGTCCTCGTCGATGCACTCCGAGAGATCGTTCGCGGCGTCGATCCGCGCGTTGATCGACTCGAGGCCGAACGTCACCTGCAGGTGCTTGAGCACCGACGTGTGATCGCGCACGACCGGGCTGACGTGGCCCTGCTTCACGTACGGGCCCATCACGAGCGTCGGCACGCGGAAGCCCATCTGCTCGAAGCCGGGGATTCCGTACTTCGCGTTCGTATCGTCGACCGTGGTTGGCGGTGGAACGTGATCGAAGTAGCCGCCGTTCTCGTCGTACGTGACGACGAACATGATGTTCTTCCACTGCGGCGACTTCGCGAGCGCCGTGTAGATCGAGCCGATCAGCTCCTGCCCGTAGATCGGGTGCACCGGCGGATGGTCGTCGTTCGTGTAGAACGCCGGATCGATGTAGACGACCGGCGGGAGCTTGCCCGCGGCCGCATCCTCGAAGAACTTGCCGCCGCCGAGGTGCGAATCGCCGAACCGGCGCACGCGGCCGGTGCCGTCCATCGGTCCGAGATCGAGCTGATAGGGACCCGGGTTCGCGAGCAGCGAGACCACCGCGAGCGAGCCGTAGTAGTAGGCCCAGTCGACACCCGCAGCGTCGAGGCGGTTGTAGATGGTCGGCACCGGTACGCCCGAGCCGAACTTGCTGATGACCTCGTTGTTGGCCTTGATGCCGAACGACGTGCCGGCGTGCCAGTACGCGCGATTCGGCAGCGTCGGGCCCATCACCGAGCAGAACCAGCGATCGCAGCTCGTGTACGCATCCGCGAGCGCCCACGAGACCGGCTGGTTCTCGCGCGTGAGGTACTTCATCGGCTCGGTGTGCGTCGCGGCGTTGCCGTGGCTCTTCTGATGCTCGGTGACGAAGCCATCCATCGCGCCGCTGTTGAACTGGAGGTGCGAGGCGTCCCAGCCGTGCGGAGGATCGATGTCGCACACGGTCGGCGTGGACTTCTGATGGTCGTCTCCGGCCTTGAACGGAGCGACCCTCGTGCCGTTGAGGTCTGGGTTCGACATCCCCGCGCGGAGGCCGTCACCACCCAGGCCTTCGAGCGCGCGGGCGCCGAGGACATGGTCGTAGCTCCGGTTCTCCATCATCAGGAACACGTACGTGGTGATGCCCTGCGGACCACCGTCGTCCGAGCAGCCGGGAAGGAACTTGCCGAGGGTCGCCACCCCGGCGAGCCCACCGATCGTCTTCAGCGCGTCGCGCCGCCTCATCGTCATAGGTCGGACCATATATCAGCTATGCTTCTGCGGTGCGTGGCATCTTCGTGACATCGAGCTGCGTGGAGTGAGCGATGGCACGTCCCGACGTCACGATCTCGGCGCCTGACCCGCTGTTCGTCGGCGAGCCGCTCACGATCGAGGTCAATGTCACGGCGTCGACGGAGACGAAGGTCGACTTCATCAAGGCACGGCTGACGGGTGACCAGGGCTGGAAGGACGGCGGCGGCGAGTCGAAGATCACGGAGCGACTCGAGCACCCGGACCTCGAGCAGGAGCTGATGGGCCCCGGCGTCCTGCCCGCGGCAACGACCACCGTGCTGACGGCGCGGTTCACGTTGTATGGGGTACCGCCGACGCACGAGCACGGGCAGGCGTGGTCACGGATGCGGTTCTCGGTCCACGTCTCGATCCCGTGGCGGCTCGACGGTCGCTACAAGTACGACTTCACGGTTCGCATTCCGCCACCACTTGTCGAGCGCAAGCCGCTGGTGGTGCGCAACACGTCGGTACCCGACAAGCCGCGGATCGAGATCGGGTTGGCGTCGACGGAGCTGATCGCCGGCGAGGAGCTCGTCGGCACCTGCGCCGTCTTCCATCTCGACGACAAGGAGCCGCGCGAGATTGCGCTCGCGCTGGTGCCCGAGGTCGCCCTGCTGAACCATGGCAGACTGCGTGAAACGCGAGGCGAGGTGATCACGGGGGAGCTGGTGATTCCTGCGGGCGCGGCAGGCACCAGCGTCCCGTTCCGGCTGCAGCTGCCCACCTCGATGACTCCAACGTTCGAGTGCGCGACGCACGCCCTCAACTGGTGGCTGGTCGCTCGAACGGGCTCGTTCTTCGGCGGCAAGGTCGACGTCGCCGTACCGCTGCGGATCCACGACAAGAGTGCATCGAAGACCACGCCGCGCCTCGAGGCGGCGCCGCGCATCGGCGACGAGCGAATCGCGACGGTGTTCGCGCAGTTCGCGGCGAAGCACCGCTGGCGCGGCGGTGAGCCCGGTGCCGCGGACTTCGCGATCGAGCGCGATGTCGCCGAGCTCGACCTGCGACTCGCGTACGAGTATCGCGGCGAGGCGGGCACGTTCTTCGTTGCGAGTCTGCACGCGCCGGGGCTCGGCCTTGGCCTCGCGGTCGCCCCAGCCTCATCGGTGCGTCACTTGTTCTGGAAGGATGTCGAGGTCGACATCGCCGCGTGGGATCGCGCGCACCACGTGAAGGCGCGGTTTCCCGATCAGGCGATCCCGTTCCTCCGCGCCGTGGTGCCGCGCTTGATGAAGCTGGCGTCGCTCGGTCCGATGCTGCGCTGGAGCGACTCCGAGATCGTGTTCGAGCGGAAGGTCGCCGACGTGCGCGAGGAGGACCTGGTCACCGCCGCCGCCGATCTCGCAGTGCTCGCACAGGCGATCGAGTCATCGCTGCCGTTGATCACCACTCCGCCGGGGTTGGTCGCGGAGGTGGCGCAGTGGGAAGCACTCGCCGAGAAGCTCGGTGGCAAGCTCTGGCGCGGCGACCTCTCGATCCGTGGCGTGCTCGACAACGCGCCGGTCGACCTCGGGCTCGCCTGGATCGCGGAGCAGCCGGCCAGCGTCCACGTCGCGGTCGGCGATCGCAGCATGGGGAGCGACGAGCTGCGCAAGGCCGTGATCCGCCTCCCGCGGCCGGCGAGCGACGTGCTCGCCGCAAACGCGGCCGAGAGGCTTGTGGATCTGATCACACGGTGGCCCTCCGACATCGTTGACCTCGTGGTCGAGAACGGTGTCGCGAGTGCTGTGTATCTGTTACGGGGCGGTGACCCGCCGGTGGCGGACGCCGAGCGCGTGCGCACACTGGTCGAAGGCCTTCGCGCGGTGCTCGCGGCGCTGGATCCGGGGACCGGACCGTATCGATAGCGGTACCATCATGGGGATGGACTTCGTCTTCATGCTCACCCGGTCGGATGCGACCGTGACCGACGGCCTCGACGTACTCGACGACATCCGGTCGGTCGGGCTCACGCACATCGGCTTCAAGGATGTCGGTGTTCCGCCCGAGGTGCTGCGCGAGCTCAACCGCCGCATCAAGGACATGGGCGCGACGAGCTACCTCGAGGTCGTGAGCACCACGCCGGAGCAATCGTTGCAGTCCGCGCGCGTCGCGGCCGACATCGGCATCGATCGGCTGCTCGGCGGGACGCAGGTCGACGAGGTGATGAAGATCCTCGCCGGCACGAAGACCGAGTACCTGCCGTTCCCGGGAAGGCCGTTCGATCACCCCACGAAGCTCGGCGGCTCCGTCGATCAGGTCCACGACGATTGCCGGCGGTTCCGCGCCGCTGGTTGCGCCGGTGTCGACCTGCTCGCGTATCGCGCGACCGAGGCCGATCCGCTCGAGCTCGTGAGGGCCGCGCGCAAGGGCATCGGCGACGGCATCCTCCTCGTCGCGGGCGCCGTGAAGAACGCGCAGCAGATCAAGGCGCTCGCTGCGGCGGGGGCCGACTCGTTCACCGTCGGATCGGCGGCGTTCGACGGGTCGTTCGCACCGAACGTGGGTTCGCTGCGGTCGCAGCTGAGAGCAGTCCTCGATGCCTGCCGTTGACGATCCGATCGCGCTTCTTCTCGAGGGGCGCTATCCGGATCCGTCGACGGGTGAGCTGCTGCGCTCCGACGCGCGCGCAATCGTGATCGAGGACTCGCTCGCGGGTCGCGAGGCCGAGTTGCTGACCTCGGTCGGGCTCGGCCGGCGGATCGCGCTGATCGCGGACGAGCACACGTACGCGGCGCTCGGCGAGCGGGTAGCGCGCGTGCTCCGGAGCTCGTTCGATGTCCAGAAGCTGGTGTCGAGTGGCGTCGTTCATGCCGACGCCGAGACGATCGCGCGGCTCGGAACGGAGATGGACCCGAAGACCGACGCGGTCGTCGCCGTTGGTTCGGGCACGCTGAACGATCTGGCGAAGATGGTCGCGATGACGCGCCGGCTACCGCAGGTCGTGTTCGCGACGGCGCCGTCGATGAACGGCTACACCTCGGTCAGCGCGTCGATCTCCATCGGAGGTGTGAAGCGCTCGCTGCGCGCGGCGACTCCCGTCGCCTCGTTCTTCGATCTTCGCGTGCTCGCCGCCGCACCGCTGCCGATGATCCGCGCAGGGCTCGGCGACAGCTCGTGCCGGCCCACCGCGCAGGCGGATTGGCTGCTGTCGCACCTCGTGCTCGATCGGCCGTATCGCGAGACGCCGTTCGCGCTGCTCGCCGGCGACGAGCCCGCGCTGTTCGCGGACGCGGCCGCACTCGTCAGCGGCGACCTCGCGGCCATGCGCCGGCTCGTGCGCACGCTCGTGCTGTCGGGCCTCGGGATGACGATCTGCGGGGGCAGCTTCCCCGCGAGCCAGGGCGAGCACCTGCTCTCGCACTACGCGGAGATGAAGCACCCGGAGGGCATGCGCGAGGCGCTGCACGGCGAGCAGATCGCGGTGTGCGCGCTCGCGATGGCGCGCCTTCAGGATCGCATCCTCGCGCGCGAGAAGCCGCCGGTGATCAAGCCGAGCACGATCACGCGCGACGACGTGCTCGCGCACTTCGGTGCGGTCGCCGGTGCGCCATGCTGGTCGGAGCTCGAGCCGAAGCTGTTCGATCGCGCACGCGCGGAGGAGCTGACCGCCCGGCTCGCATCGAGCTGGGACGCGATCCGCACCCGCATCGCCGCGGTGACCCACGGCGCGGAGCGAATGGAGCGAGTCCTCGCTGCGGCGGGAGCGCCGACCACGCCAGAGGCGCTCGGGTGGCCACCCTCGCTGCTCACGGACGGCATCGCCCACGCCCGCGAGATCCGCAACCGCTACACGTTCCTCGACTTCGCAGCCGACACAATTCTGGAATAGAAAATATCGGTCGCGGCCGCCGAGCCCGGTGGTAGAACCGCCGCCGTGCAGCGCCTCGCCCTCGCCGCCGTCATCCTCGCAGCCTGCGGAACGCCGCATCGCGGAGCCGGCGACGACACTGGCGGCGACGACATGCCCGGCAAGCAGGACGCCGCGATCGATGTCGCGATCGACACGTCGCAGACCGGCGACGACGGCGGCACCGACAGTAACGGTGGCACCGATAGCGGCGGGGGCATGGACTCCGGCGGCGGCATGGACTCGGGCGGGGGCATGGACTCCGGCGGCGGCATGGACTCGGGCGGCGGTGTCGATGCGGCGGTGGGACCGATCACGGGTGGTCCGTGCCTCTCGGGAGCCTCCGGCAAGACCGGGTACCGCATTCGCTGGGCCGGCAACGGCTCGGGCACCACCGCGTATCCGGTCTACGAGGTGAACGGCTTCCCCGACAAGTCCCGCGACAAGGCGGGCGCGTACGGCTACCAGATCGGCTTCACACCGCGCTGGGAGGATCCGTTCCTCGGCGCGGGTGGCCTCGTCCTCAACAGCTCGAGCTTCGTCGATCTCGAGCTGACCACCGCGGGGCTGTCGTCGATCTCGAACGTCACGCTCTCGATCCTCGGCCGCAGCTACAACACCACCGCGAGCGGCAGCTTCCACTGGCAAACCTTCGAGGGCACCGGCACCACGCCGACGAACTTCGTCAGCAACTCGGCGCCGTACCAGTGGTACTCGGCCGACATGACGACCGAGATGAGCGCCGGCAACAGCGGCGTGCTCCTGCGGATCAAGGCGGGCCCGAATTCCGGCGCGCTCATCGTCAATCGCATCGAGCTCTGCGTCACCGCGAGCTGATCACTTCTTCTTCTTGATCGCGGTCGCGCGCTCGTTGGCCTCGTCGACGGACATCGTGCGATAGCCGCTCGCCTTCGCCGGTGCGCCGTAGTCGTCCCACTCCTTCTGCGAGAGCGGCGCCGCGGCGGCTGCCTCGGGCGTCAGCGTCACGCCGCGCGCGGCAGCTGCCTCGACGCGCGCCTGGGCGACCTGCTGGATCACGTTGAGCATCGCGTCGTCGACGGCGAACAGACCGGCGGCCGGCGAGTAGTCGGCGCCGCAGGTGCTCGCGCCGCCCATCACCGACATGCCCTTGCCGCTGTGGACGTGGAACAGCCCGCCGCCGACCGTGAGCTCGCGGCCGCTACCGGCATCGAGCTTGCCCTCGAAGACGATCTTGCCCGTCTTCGTGTCCTTCACCGTGATCGGATTCGCGGCGAAGTACGAGAACAGCCACAGCCCACCGGAGGTCGTCACCTTGAAGTCGTTGTCGATGCCGCCGCCCTCGCGGCCGGTGCCGAAGTGGTGCTCGGCGTAACCGGTGCCGTTGCGCTCGAACGCGGCGACCTGCACCTGCACGAGGTTGTCACTCGTCACGCGGACGTACTTGTCGACGAGCTCGAGCACCTTGATCTTGCCGGCGGGCACGGTGCCGGTGAACAGCGCCTTGCCGGTCTCGAGGTCGGTGACGGTGACCTTCGCGTCCTTTTCGCCGGCGATGATGTCGAGGTCATTCGATCCCGCGGTGAGGTGACCCGCGAACGTGTAGAAGTCGCGGCCCGCGCCGTGACCCTCGACCGACGGAACGATGAAGCCCTGGTCGTAATAGACCTGAGCTCCGACGGTGTTCTTCGTCGAGACGATCTCGATCACCTGGTTGCCGAGCGCGCCGATCATCTCCTTGTCCAGCACGAGGCGGCCGCCGGCCTCGATCGTCTTCGTCGCGAGGACCTTCTGCGTCTTCGGGTTGCGGACCTCGACCTCGGCACCGTCGTAGGCCCACACGATCACCCGCTCGCCGCTCATCTGCGCGCTCGACGGCAGCTGCGTGAAGAACCGGTTCGAGCGGAACTTGCCGTCCTGATCCTTCAGGAAGTAGCCGACGACGGCACAGCTCGATGGCGTACCGACGAGGATCGCCGCCTTCTTGTCGGAGAGCAGGCCATACACACCCGCGCCGGTCGGGATGGTCCTGGTCTCGCCGAGGCCGACCGTGCCCTCCCAGATCGTCCCGGCCTGGCGCTTGGTCGAGGGATCCGAGAGCGAGACGATGCGGACCTTCGTGTCCTTCTCGTAGCCGTGGATGACGGCCTCGGCCGCCGTGTAGAAGTACGTCGTGTACATCTTGTCGTCCCGCGCGATCGTCACGATCGGCTTCGGCTTCGGCTTCGTGGGCGACACCGCCGGCTTCGTCGGCCTTTGCTCGGGCGTGGCATCGGCGGCCTGGCGGCAGGACGTGAGGACGGTCAGGGTGAGAGCGACGGCGGTGGTGGAGCGCACGCCGATCTAACGCCCGACGGGGCCGGTTCGGTCTGCCCGCCAAGTTAGGCTGGGGACATGATCTTCCGGTGGCTGACGGAGCGGAGGCGGTCGCGCCTGCTCGAGACCCCGTTTCCCGAGGACTGGCGCGGCTACCTGGAGGCGAATGTGAAGGCGTACCGCCTGCTCGACGAGGAGGAGCAGCAGCGTCTCCGCGACCTCGTGAAGGTGTTCATCGCGGAGAAGCACTGGGAAGGCTGCGGCGGTCTCGAGCTCGACGACGAGATGCGAGTGACGATCGCGGGCAGCGCGTGCCTGATGATCCTCGGGCGCGAGCACGATCTGATGAGAGAGGTCGAGTCGATCCTGGTGTACCCGAGCAGCGTGATGGCGCCCGAGCACGTGGCTGGCTTCTTCGATGGACGCGCGCGGGTCGTCGATGGTCCGACGGCGGTGCTCGGCCTCGCGCATCACGGTGGACCGGTGGTGCTCGCGTGGGACTCCGTGCTGCAGGGCGCGAAGAACGATCGCGACGGCAACAATCTCGTGATCCACGAGATGGCGCACAAGATCGACTTCATCGATGGCGAGGCTGACGGCACGCCACCGCTCGAGAGCTCGGCCGCCCGCCGCGCGTGGGCGGAGGTGTGCGCGAAGGCGTTCCTCGCGCGCAAGTCGGGCGAGGACACGTTCCTGCGCGCGTACGCCGGTACCAACGAGGCGGAGTTCTTCGCGGTCGCGAGCGAGGTGTTCTTCGAGAAGCCGAAGCAGCTGAAGCGCGCCGAGCCGGAGCTGTACGAGGTGCTGCTCGCGTTCTACAAGCTGGACCTCGCCGCGCGCTGACGATCGACTGGCAGACGCCGGACGGTACGTCCACTCTCCGGCACCGTCGGAGCGGAAGCCGCGGTAGCGCACGGCACGAGGCGGCAACGGTGCGATTGCGCAGCGCGGTACGCGGGTTGCTGTGATCCGCCATCAATGTTTCTCGTCGATCTCCAGCGTCGCGCCGTCGATTCGATCAAGCGGCACGCGCTCACCATGTCACTCGGCTCACCGCGCGCGCAGGCAGCGATCCTGACGGAATACCTGTGGGGCGAGGAGGGCGCCGAGTCGTCTGCGCTGCAGAAGACGGCGGCGGTCGCGGCGCCGGCCTGGCTCGGCAAGCTCGTCACGCGGCAGCTCGCCGACGAGCAGCGCCACGCATCGCTGCTGCGGAACCGGCTCGCCGAGCTCGGCGCGGAGGGCAGGCCGCCGCCGGCGCTCGCGAAGGCGAAGCTGTGGTGGCTCGAGCGCGCGGTCGCGCCGTATGCGAAGGCATTCTCCGCGGGGCCGATCGTCATCATGCTCGCTGTCGCCGCGCAGCTCGAGGCGACGGGCGTGCGCGTCTTCGGCCGCCACCTCGCCGTCCTCGAGCAGCATGCTGCGACCGATCCGCTCGCCGAGATCGTTCGCTCCATCCTCGCCGACGAGCAGCGCCATGCGCGAAGCTGCGCAGCCGCGGTCGAAAAGCTGGTGCACACGCACGAGCGCGCGGCGCTCGCCGAGCTGCGCGAGCGGATCGCCACGGTCGATCGCGCGTTCGGGATCACGATCGCCGTCGGCTACTGGTTGCTCATCGCGGCGCGCGTGCTGCGCGATCGCACCGGTGCAGCGTGAGGTCACCTCGCGTCGCGATCGTGTCCGACACGCTCGACGATACCAATGGTGTCGCGATCGGCCTGCGTCGACTCGCCGCCGCAGCAAATCGCGCCGGTCACTCGGTACAGCTCATCGGTGGCGCGTTCAAAACAGCGATCGACCTTCGCACCGCCGTCGGCGGTGCTGCGCGGCCCGGCGAGCCGGACCTTGCGATCGACGTTCGCGACGACGTCGTGCGGATTCCCGCAGCGCTGTCCGCGTCGCTGCCGATCTATCCCGACATGGTGTGGAGCGTCCCGGAGCTGCCGCCGCTCGTCGCGTACCTGTCGAAGCACGCGGACCTCGTTCAGGTGTCCACACCGGGTCCGATGGGTCTCGCCGGGATGATCGCCGGAAAGATGCTCGGGCTGCCCGTGATCGCGCAATACCACACCGAGGTCGCCGAGTACGCCGCGCGGATGAGCGGGTTGCCGATGCTCGGCGCGATCGTGGGGCCGATCGTTGGCTGGTTCTACAAGCAGGCCGAGCTCTGCCTCGCTCCGTCGGAGGCGGTCGTGCAGCGCTTGACGTCGCTCGGCATTGCGCCCGACCGGATCTGCCGCGTGCGCCGCGGCGTCGATCTGTCGCTGTTCGATCCGGGCCGCCGCGATCGCTCGCTGTACGCAGCGCACGGTGGTGGGCCGATCGCGCTTTACGTCGGTCGCCTGTCACGCGAGAAGAACCTCGAGACGCTGCTCGCCGCGTGGACGATCGTCCACCGCACGCACCCGCACGCGCGGCTGTGCGTGGTCGGCGAGGGACCGCAGCGTCACGCGGTGAAGGGGCCGGGGGTGATCGATCTGGGCCCGGCGTTCGGTCCCGAGCTCGCGGCGCTGTTCGCATCGGCGGACGTGTTCGCCTTTCCGAGCGAGACCGAGACGTTCGGCAACGTGGTGGTCGAGGCGGCGGCGAGCGGCCTGCCGTCGGTGGTCGCCTCTGCCGGCGCGGCTCACGAGCACGTGCTCGATGGCGAGACCGGCGACGTCGTCGATGGCAAGGACCCCGCCGCGTTTGCCGCAGCGATGGTCCGCCAGTTCGACGATCCGCTGCGACGCGCGCGCATGAGCGCTGCCTCGCGGAGCCACGCTCTCGGCTACGACCTCGCGCACGCCGTGAGCGCGACGATGGACATCTATCGCGGTGTTGCCGGCGGCCGCGCACTGGAGGCTGCATCGTGAGCATCTCGCTGATGATCGAGAGCTGGAACCTCGGCGAGGACCTGACGCGCGTCGAGCGTGGACTGTGGGAGCTCGCCGACATCCTCGCGCCGCAGGTAGCCGCGGCAAACGCGCAGGTCGCGATCACGCACCGCGGTTTGCCGGAGCGCGCGCGCGCGTTGATCGAGCGCACGTTCGAGACGTCGATCACGTGGGTCGAGTTGCCCGAGTGCGCCGGCTACTACGAGCACAAGAACCGCGGCTTCGATGCGACGACCGGCGATGTCGTCGCGTTCCTCGACGGCGACTGTCTGCCCGCGCTCGCGTGGCTATCGTCGCTCGTCCATCCGATCGAGAGCGGGGAAGCAAAGGTCGCCGCGGGGCTAACGACGTATCCCGGCGACCTCGCGCCGCTCGCGAATCAGCTCGACTTCCCGTACTTCGAGCGCGGACCCGGCCGCGTCCGGAACTTCTTCGCGAACAACGTCGCGTTCGCCCGCGAGGTGTTTGCCGAGCGCCGCTATCCGACGATCGAGCCCATGTTTCACGGCCAGTGCCAGGTGCTCGGCCTGCAGCTCCTCGCCGAGAACATCGCGATCCAGTTCGCTCCCAGGGCGCGCGTCACGCACGCATGGCCCGCGGATCTGAGCGAGTGGCTCGAGGTCCGGCTGCTCAAGGGCGCCGACACGGTGTCGCTGTTGCCCTACGTCGTCGCGACCTACGCGCCGCGCGCGACGTCCGTCGTCGAGAAGCTCGGCGCGATCCCCGCGCTCGCGATCCTCGGCCTGCGCGCGGTCACCGGGACGCTCGCAGCGCTGCGGGGCAAGCGCGTGATCAAGGGCCTCGGTCTCGTGGCCGCGGTGACGCTCCTCGACGCGATCGGTGCAGCGGCAGCGCCCGCAGTGTACCGGCGGATCGGGTGAGCTCGGAGGAGCTGATCGCGACATTCGGGCTCTACGCGGGCACGTTCGTGGTGGCGGCGATCTCGAGCGTCCTGCCGTTCGTCGCGATCGACGTGTTCCTCGTCGGGGTGGTCGTCATGGCGCCGGGCGCTGCGCTGCCGCTGATCGTCGCGCTCGCCGCGGCGGGCCAACTCGCGGGGAAGCTGCCGATCTACGCAGCGAGTCGTGGTGTCGCGACGATGTCGGGCGAGCGGCTCGGTCGCGTGCGGCGCTGGATCGCGCGGTGGGAGCACGCGCCGCACGGTGTGCTGCTCGTCAGCGCGTTCGTCGGGCTGCCGCCGTTCTCGATCCTCGCGACCGCAGCCGGTCTGCTCGGCGTGAAGACACGCCCATTCTGCGCGATCGTGCTCGGCGGTCGTGGGCTGCGGTTCGCCGTGATCGTGGCGATCGCTAGCGCGGCTGGATGAGCTGACGGCAGCGGTCGCAGCCCCACGCATTCGACTCGGGGATCCAGCGGCCGGGGCCACCACACGCGCCGCAGAACGGGACCTGCGGCGCCTGCTGCTGCTGCATCGGTTGGTGCTGCGCGTAGGGATTCTGCGGCGGTGGCGCGCCGTAGGGATTGTGCGGCGGCGGCGCGCCGTATGGATTCTGATTCTGCGGATGCATGGGGCCGCCCATCGGCTGCTGACCAGGCATCGGCACCGCGCGATTGCAGCGGAAGCAGTTCCAGAAGTTGTGCGGTACGGCCCAGCTCGCCTTGCCGCCGCAGGTGGGGCAGGTCGGGCCCGCGGCCTGGGGGACCTTCTTCTCGGTGCTGAGCATCGCCTTGAAGAACCAGATCACGAGGAAGAGGCCGAG
The DNA here is from genome assembly GCA_013813765.1 of Deltaproteobacteria bacterium. Taxonomy (GTDB): domain Bacteria; phylum Myxococcota_A; class Polyangia; order Haliangiales; family Haliangiaceae; genus JABFXX01. The sequence goes on from JACCRC010000331.1 coordinate 32,157, forward strand.
CACGATCAGCGACGCCAGCAGCTTCGGCGGCATGTCGATGTGGGCAAGCAACGTGACCGACGGTGATGGCATCATGACCCCTGACCGATGGTACCCGACAGAGCCCTGGCGCCGGCGCAGATCGCATCGCACTTCGCTGCGCGCTAAGTGTGAAATACTCCCCGCGCGATGCCGATCACCAGCGATCCAGAGCGTCTGTCCCGCGTTGCCGGTGAGCTCGGCAAGGCGGTGCAGTCGCTCGGTCAGGGCGCACGCGTGCGGCTGCCGGTGATCCAGCACGCAGATGCCGCGGGCCTCGTGATGGTGATGCACGCGGAGCTCGACGATGCGATCGACGAGCGCTCCGCCGCGGCGGCCTCGGAAGGTCAGTACATCGCGTGCTCCGCCGGCTGCAGCTCGTGCTGCGTGTCCCCGCTGCTCGTCACCGAAGGAGAGGCCGTCACGGTCGCGAAGTGGCTCGAGCTGCCGGAGAACGCCGCGGTGCGCGAGCAGTTTCTCGCGGCATATCCGGAATGGCGGCGCCGCATCGGCTCCACTGCGCAGGCGCTCGAGCGAGCGAAGACCGACGAGGATCGCCTTGCCGCTGCGATGGAGCTCAAGCGGAAGGGCGTGATGTGCGCGTTCAATCGCGACGGTCTCTGCACGATCTACGCGCCGCGTCCGTCGCGTTGCCGCAAGGCACTCGCGCTGGATACCAATGCGAAGTGCGGCACCGAGGGCGACGGCATCGTGCGGTACTTCGAGCACGCGCGCACCGAGATGACGTTCGACGAGCAGGAACCGATGCGCGCGGCACTCCACCACGCGCTGCGCCCAGGCGAGGGGCTCGAGCTACTGTGCTCTGCCGTCAACCGGTTGCTCGGTGCCACGGTCGGCCGCAACGATCCGTGTCCGTGCGGCTCCGGTCGGAAGCACAAGAAGTGCTGCGGCGCCTGAGTCACTGACGCAGCTGTACCGCTCGTGGCACGGGCGCTGCTGGACCCGATGCGTGCTCTTCGTTCGCGCAGTCCAACCCAGCGGATCGCCACGAACGACCGCGGGCCGCGCGTTGCGAATCGCAACGCTGGTGACCACAGCTGTGACCGGCTGCGCGCGCGCAAACGGTGAGCTCCTCGATGAGCCGGCTCCGGATGCTGCCGGAGTCGACGCGCGGCCGATCGATGCTGCGCCCGACGCCGCCGAGCCGCCCGATGCGCCGAGTCCCGATGCCGGCTGCGCCATCTCGGCGGGTCTTTCGCCCGTGATCGATGGCGTCGCCGATCTCGAGGACTATCCATCCGCGCAGCGCCTGACCCCCGGTGCGATGCTCGGCGCCGATGCGATCGCGATCGCGTGGGATGCGTCGAAGCTGTACATCACCGCGACATCGGTCGCGTTCGAGTCCGACTACAAGCCGCTGCACGTCTACATCGAGAGCGCGACCGCTTTCACCGCAGCCGCGCCTGCACCGGGCAAGGAGTACAGCGGGCTGGTGCCGATGCTCCCGTTCGCCCCGACGCACCTGATCGCGGCGCGGCGGACGAACGGCGTCGATATGTACAACAGCGTCTACCTCCCAGCGAGCACGTGGACCACTCGCGGAGATTCACTCGCGCCCGGCACTCACGTGTTCTCGTCGACCGATCACCGCACGCTTTCGGTCGCCGTACCGTGGACCGCGCTCGGTGGTTGCCCGACAGCGGTGCGGCTCGCGGTGCACGTCGTGCACGGGGTGTCCGCGAACGAGTGGAAGGTGCTCGTGCCGTCGACGCACACGCCGTGGCAGGCGCCGGGCGGCGGGTACTACGAGGTCGATCTGACCGCCGCGCCCGCCGTGACGGGCTGGACGCTGCGCTGATCGCGCCTGCCAGGCTGGCAGACCGGTCGCGTCACGGGGGCCACGCTGGCAGTGTGCGACGAGAGACGGTGCGCCAACCTCGCGAACGCTCACGCGTCGCGCGCTGGTCCGCGACGTGAATTACCGCTGACGCATGCGCGCCGTCCTTGCCCTCGCACTCGCGATCACCGGTTGCAGTCAACGCTCGACCTCCGAGGAGGTGGAGACCGGCCCCTTCGATCCCGCCGATACCGTCCGCCGCAGCGACGACGCGGTCCGCGTCGAGGTTCACCGCCGCGAGGTCCCGCTCGCGGAGATGCCGATCATCGCGCAGTCGCTGTGGGGACTGCCGATGACAGGCATGGGCAGCGGCTCGATCGATCTCGCGGCGCCGCGCACCGACGGCCGCGTTCGGTACAGCCAGGCCTCCGGGACGATCGCGCTGGCGTGTCCCGCGGGCTGCACGCTCGGCGACGGACGTACGCAGCTCGCGTTCGGCGGTCTCGGTGCGGTGGACTTCGGCCACCTCGCGTTCGACTCCGTCGACATCCGCGCGTCCGTGCAAGACGGTCGCGCGGAGATCACGACGTGGCTGCTCGCCTCCAAGGACATCGAGCTGCACGCGCGAATGCGGATCGTGCTCGACGACGACCTTGCGAGCTCCACGCTCGACGGCTGCCTGTGGTTCAAGGAGTCGCCGGCGCTCGTGAAGGTCCAGCCAAGAACGGCCGCGCTGATCCAGACCACTGGCGCGAGCATCAACCGCGATGGGTTCTACTCGATCAAGATCACCGGAACGCTCGGCGCTTCGAAGCGGCTCGCGCAGGAGTGCGCGGCGCTGTAGCGTCGCTCACTTCACGAGAGCGACTCGTTCGTTCATCATCCGGAGCAGCGCAGCAGGTGCAGCACCGGCGCAGAACGGCGCGACGTTGCCGCTGTAGCGAAGCTTCCGCACGCAGTCCCCGAACGCGCTCGGCCAGCGGTCCCGCTCACACGACGTCTGCACCGCGTTGATCTGTCTCTCGAGGAGGCGGGTCTGTGACGGTTGCGCCGCGATCTGCAGCCGCAGCTGCTCGACCACGGCCGGGCAGTCGCGAGGGTCGACCACGGCGACCGCCGCATCGGGCATCATCCGCGGCGCGCACCAGGCAACGGTGGTGCGGTCGGTCGCGTCGTAGACGCACTGTCGCTCGACCTGGTTCAGCAGCAGCTTCGCGCAGCTCGCCGTGTATTGCGCGAGCAAGGGTTCGAGCTGTTCCTCGTCGGCGTGGTTGCCGAGGTCGAGGGACGCGAGGTTGGTCGCGACGTCCGCGCACGTCGCTTCGGTCAGGTACGCCGGCGGGGGTGGATGATTCGCGGCGGGTGGCTGGTACCGTGCCTGGCTCACCTGACGCGAGGAACCACCGCACGCGGCGAGGACGAGGATCACGATCGCGCTGCGAGTCATCTCTCGCATCAACGTCCGAGCGCACCTCCCGGTCTAGCGCAGGAGTGAGTCGAGCTTCTTGCCGCCCCGCTGGAACAGGCGTGTCATCAAGAGATTGGTCGGCTGCCACGCGACCACGCCCAGCCTCGTCGGCTTCGCGGCGAGGATCCAGTCCAGGCGCGTGCCGGTGCCGTCGGGGCTCAGCTGGTAGTCCTCGGCGATCTGCTCGGCGAGCGGCGATGTCGTGGCGATCATCGTGAACGCGAACCGCTTGCCCGGCTCCCACGCGATGATGCGCTCGCGGAACTTGCCGAGCAGCCGCAGCGCCATCTCGCGCTCCGCCCCGACCTTGTCGGCACCCTTCGTCCACTCGCCCCGGTACATCAGCGGGAACCAGCGCGGCCACTCCCTCGGATCCGCGAACGACGCGAAGATGCGGTCCGGGCTCGCGGCCAGCCGCGCGGTCTGCACGATCCGCCGCGGGGCGCTGTCGAAGAATGCCAGGTCGGTCGGTTCCAGGGTCCGCATGGCCGCAGCATATCCCCGCCAGCTGCCTAGTTCGGAATCATGCGCAGTCCCTCGAGTAGCTCGCGCAGCTCGGGGTTCTCGTCGAGGAACCTTCGGTCCGCGAGCAGGGAGTCGACCCAGCGTTTCAGGTCAGCCGCTCGGCCCTGGCGGCGCAGGCCTTCGAGCAGGAGTGGCACGGCGAGCGCTGCCGCCTTGCTGTCCCGAAACGCGATCACGATGGCCTGGAGCCGCGGCACCGCGCGATCGAGCCAGCCGTACCGCCACTCCTCGCGCGCGGCGATCAGCGCGACGTCGGGGATCGCCGGTGCGTTCGCGGTCGCTCGCTTCACGTAGACATCGCACGCGGCGATCAGCTTCTGCGCGCGCGCCGGAAGCGGCACCGGCACCGTCGGGCTCCTCGGATCCGTGAGGTGCTCGAGCGCGAGCGCCCTCCCGCGCGCCTGCACTGCGTCGAGCGCCGCCTCGTCGCACGCGGGCGTGAACGTCGTGCACGCCGCGACCCTCGCTTCGAGCTCGGCGGCCGCCTTGTCCCAGCCCTCGATCGACTCATCGGCCGCGGCCTGGTCGATCAGCGAGCGCCTCGCGGGAACGACCGGCGCGGGCGGCGTCGGTACCGGTGCCGGTGGCTCCTTGCTCTGCTGGCACGCAGCGAGGAGGGCGATCAGCATCAGCGCGCGCACGATCCGCCAAGCATGACGAAACGGGACCAGCGCCGCCACCCCAGATGATGATGAGGGATGCTGGGGCACCGGCGCCGGTCCCAGCCCTACAGACCACGGCTGACCGGTCGTCGCAAACCGCTGTTCGACAACAGCCGCTAACATTGTTGAGGCGGAGTCAACAGCTGGCCACACGACGAGCCACCACGTCACCTTGGCGCAGCGCAGCAGCTGCAACCCCGGCGCGCCCGTCGGCGTCGCGTGGCACGAAGTCTGCTGCACGCGGAGCAGTACCCGAAGCTCATGGACGAGGGCATCTTGATCTACGCGAGCCAGCAGGCGTACCAGGAGATCAACCTCCCCGAGGGCGTGACCGCCGAGCTCCTGCCCAGGCTCCGCGTCATGCACGAGATCCACTTCGTGAACCCGACGGACGAGCCCGTCACGGCGTACTCGAAGATCAACGCGTACAGCTACGAGGGCGAGGTCAAGCAGACCATCTGGGGCGGCGCGGTGCGCGACACCACGATCAACGTCCCCGCCAACACCACGAACCACATCGAGTGGAGCCGCTGCGTGATGAACAAGGACGTCGACGTGCTGTTTCTCTCCTCACACACGCACGCGCTCGCCGACAAGACCGAGATCCGCCGCTTCGACGGTCACACCGCCGGCGAGCTGCTCTACACGAACACCGACTGGCACGCCCCACCGCTGAAGGACCTCACCGCCGCTCCGCTCCACGTGCCCGCCGGCACCGGCTTCGAGTTCGCCTGCCACTACACGAACCGCAGCGCCGCCGCGGTGAGCTGGGGCTTCAAGGCCAGCGAGGAGATGTGTCAGATCGCGCTCGTCTACACGCCCGGCGAGACCACGCGGCATTGCGAGATCGTCGACTCCGGCGTGCGCTAGTCTCGCGTGGATGTTTCCGCGGAAACGCCGCGATGGGTGAGAACGCGCGGCTTCACCTCGCGTCCATCGCAGACGTGCCCACGGACGCCGAGCTCGCGCTGCACGTGCAATCTGGTCGAATACTGACGTCATCGTCGATCGCGATCGAGTCATTTCTCGTCGACGAGCTGTGTCGCGCCGTCCAGGCGGCTGGCTGAGTTTCCGCGGAAACGTACGATGCGACGGCCAGACCTGTCTCGCGGACACTCGCCGCTCGGTTCGATCTCCAGCCTCGATCGCTGCGGTGACGGCCGACGCCTCGCTCCTCGCTCGGTCGCATCCGAATTCTGGAATGACCTGGTTCGCCGGTCGCACGTCCGATGAGAGCTCGCACGGCCTGTCACGCCGCGGCGCCATGAGCACGTTCAGCGCAGAGCGACGACCATTGGCGGACGGTTACGTTTCCGCGGAAACACGCGCGGTTGGACGGACGTCAGCCGGTGCGGCCGACCGCGAAGTACTGGCTCTGCGGATGCGCGAAGTAGAGGCCCGAGACCGAGGCGGTCGGATACATCGCGAAGCTCTCGGTGAGCGTCACGCCGTGGTGATCGGCGTTGGCGAGGAGCTGGAACAGCGTGCCCTTCGGCGCGTGATCGGGACACGCGGGGTAGCCGAACGCGGGGCGGATGCCGCGGTAGGCCTCGGCGAGGATCTGCACGCGCGTGAGCGCCTCGGAGGCGCCATAGCTCCACTCGCGGCGCACGCGGGCGTGCAGCCACTCGGCAGAGGCCTCGGCGAGGCGGTCGGCGAGCGCCTTGGCCATGATCGAGTTGTAGTCGTCGTGATCGCGCTCGAATGCGGCGGCGATGTCGTCGGTACCCAGGCCGGCGGTTGTGATGAACGCGCCGAGGTGATCGGGCGTGGGGTTCCCGACGGGCGCGATGAAGTCCGCGAGCGAGAAGCAGACGTCCTTGTCCTCGCGCTGACGAGGCATCGGGAACCGGGCGATCTCGGTGGCGCGATCGGGCGCGTAGACGATGATGTCCTCGGCGAGCGAGGCGGCGGGGAAGAAGCCGTAGGTCGCGCGCGCCTTCAACAGCTTGCCGGAGACGATCTTCTGGAGCAGCGCCTGCCCGTCGGCGAACACCTTCCTTGCGGCGTCGCCCTTCTTCGGATCATCGAGGATCGCGGGGTAGCGGCCCGAGAGCTCCCAGGTGTGGAAGAACGGCGACCAGTCGATCCACGGCACGAGCTCGTCGAGATCGATCTCGAGGTTGCGGGCGCCGAGGAACGAGGGCGTCGGGATCTCGTTGACGGTGAACGCGAGCTTCGGGCGGCGCGCGCGCGCGTCGTCGAGAGAGAGCAGCGGGCGCTTCTGTGCGCTGTGGTGCGCCTCGCGCACGGAGGTCTGCTTCGTCTGAACGTCGGTGATGTAGTTCGCCTTCTCCGAGGAGAGCAGCTTGTTCATCACGCCCACCGCGAGCGAGGCGTCGGGCACGTGGACCGTGGGGCCGGAGTACGCGGGCGCGACCTTGACCGCGGTGTGCTTGCCGGAGGTCGTGGCGCCGCCGATCAGGAGCGGCATCGTCATGCCCCGGCGGGTCATCTCGGTGGCGACCGAGATCATCTCGTCGAGCGATGGAGTGATCAGGCCGGAGAGGCCGACCATGTCGACGCCGAGCGCGACCGCGGTGTCGAGGATCTTGTGCTGCGGGACCATCACGCCGAGGTCGGTGACCTCGTAGCCGTTGCAGCGGAGCACGACGGCGACGATGTTCTTGCCGATGTCGTGGACGTCGCCCTTGACGGTGGCGATCACCATCTTGCCCTTCGCGGTCGTGATGCCGGAGGCGCGCTTCTCGGCGTCCATCAGCGGCTCGAGGATCGCGACGGCCTTCTTCATCACGCGGGCGCTCTTCACGACCTGCGGCAGGAACATCTTTCCCGCACCGAACAGCTCGCCGACGATGTTCATGCCGTCCATCAGCGGCCCCTCGATGATGTCGAGCGGCTTGGGATAGGTGGCGAGCGCCTCCGCGACGTCCTCGTCGATGAAGTCGGTGTTGCCGTTGACGAGCGCGTGCGCCATCCGCTTGGGCAGCGGCTCCTTGCGCCACAGCAGCTCGTCTTCTTTGCGGACGGTCTCGCCGCTGAACGAGGCCGCGAGCAAGAGCAGGCGCTCGGTCGCGTCGGGCCGGCGGTTGAGGACGAGATCCTCGACGTGCTCGCGCAGCACGGGATCGATGTCGTCGTAGACCGCGAGCTGACCGGCGTTGACGATGGCCATGTCGAGGCCGGCCTTGATCGCGTGATAGAGGAACACGGCGTGCATCGCCTCGCGCACGCGCGGCGAGGTGCGGAACGAGAACGACAGGTTCGAGACGCCGCCCGATACCTTCGTACCGGGAAGCTCCGCCTTGATCCGGCGAACGGCGTCGAGGAAGTTCACGGCGTAGGCGTCGTGCTCCTCGATGCCGGTGCCGATGGTGAGGATATTCGGATCGAAGATGATGTCTTCGGCGGGAAATCCGACTTGCTCCGTGAGGATGTTGTACGCGCGGTGCGCGATCTCGAGTCGGTGGTCGACGGTCGTGGCCTGACCGGTCTCGTCGAATGCCATCACGACGACCGCGGCGCCGAACCGGCGGACGATCTTCGCCTGGCGGATGAACGGCTCCTCGCCCTCCTTGAGAGAGATCGAGTTGACGACGCCCTTGCCCTGCAGGCACTCGAGGCCGGCCTCGATCACCGAGAACTTCGAGGAATCGACCATCACCGGGATGCGAGCGATGTCGGGCTCGGCGGCGATCAGGTTCACGAACCGGCGCATGGCCGCGACGCCGTCGAGCATGCCCTCGTCCATGCAGACGTCGAGGATGTTCGCGCCGCCCTCGACCTGCTGGCGGGCGACAGCGACGGCCTCGTCGTACTTGTCGTCCTTGATCAGGCGGCGGAACGCGGCGGAGCCGGTGACGTTCGTGCGCTCGCCGACGACGACGAAGTTCGTCTCGGGCGTGATCGTGAGCGGCTCGAGACCGGAGAGGCGCATGTGGCGCGCCGGCGTGACGATGGTGCGGCGCGAAACATCGCGCACGGCGGCCGCGATCGCCGCGATGTGCTCCGGGCGCGTACCGCAGCAGCCACCCACGAGGTTCAGCATGCCCTCGCGCGCGAAGCTGCCGAGGACCTTCGCCATGTGCTCGGGCGTGTCGTCGTAACCGCCGAACTCGTTCGGCAAGCCTGCGTTCGGATAGCAGGCGACGCGAACACCGGCGGAGCGGGCGAGCTCGGCGACGTGCGGCCGCATGTCATCCGCGCCAAGCGCGCAGTTGATCGAGATGGCGAACAGATTGGCGTGCGAGACCGAGTTGTAGAACGCCTCGACGGTCTGGCCGGAGAGCGTGCGGCCCGAGCGATCGGGGATCGTGACGCTCGCGATCACGGGGACGCGGCGCACGCCTTGCGCGAACAGCTCCTCGAACGCGTACAGCGCTGCCTTGCAGTTCAGCGTGTCGATGTGCGTTTCGGTCAGGATCAGATCGATGCCGCCGTCGATCAGCGCACGCGCTTGCTCGCTGAACGCATCGACGAGCTCGCGGAACGTGACTGCGCGTGCACCGGGGTCGTTGACGTCGGGAGACAGCGACGCGGTCTTCGTGGTCGGTCCGATCGAACCGGCCACCCAGCGCGGCTTGCCATCGAGCTTCTCGGCGCGGTCCGCAGCGCGGCGCGCGGCGGTGGCGCCGGCGATGTTGATGTCGCGCACCGCACCCTCGAGCCCGTAGTCGGCGAGCGCGAGCGAGGTGCCGGTGAACGTGTTGGTCTCGACGATGTCCGCGCCGGCCTGGAGGAACGCGAGGTGGATGTCCTCGATCGCCTGCGGCTGGGTGAGCGCGAGAATATCGCTGCAGCCCTTGAGCGCGTGGCCGTGGTCGCGGAACCGATCGCCGCGCCACTGCGTTTCATCCGAAAGGCCCAGCGCCTGGATCATCGTGCCCATCGCACCATCGAGCACGACGATGCGGCGTTCCAGAGCATCGACGAGGCGGTCAACAGACGACATCCGCGCCTGATTACCACCGTTTGACCGACTTCGCTATGTGAGCCCGATCCGGTAGAGTCCGCGACGATGTCCGAGCAGATCCGCGACTCCATCCTCGACACCACCGGCAACACTCCGCTCGTCCGCCTGTCGCGCATCGGCAAGGGACTTCCCGGTGAGCTGCTCGGCAAGTGCGAGTTCATGAACCCCGGCGGCTCCGTGAAGGACCGCATCGGCGTGAAGATGCTGCTCGATGCGGAGCGCGAGGGTCGCATCAGGCCGGGCGACACGCTGATCGAGCCGACCTCCGGCAACACCGGCATCGGCATCGCGATGGCAGCCGCCGTGCGTGGTTACCGCGTGATCATCACGCTGCCGGAGAAGATGTCGCAGGAGAAGCAGGTGGTGCTCGAGGCGCTCGGCGCCGAGATCATTCGCACTCCGACCGAAGCAGCGTGGGATTCGCCGGAGAGCCACATCGGCGTCGCGCGCCGGCTCAAGGAGATCATCCCGAACTCGCACATCCTCGATCAGTACTCGAACCCGTCGAATCCCGGCGCACACGAGGAAGGCACCGGTCGCGAGATCATCGATCAGTGCGGCGGCAAGCTCGACGCGATCGTGATGACCGCGGGCACGGGCGGAACGATCACCGGCGTGGCGAAGCTGATCAAGCGCGAGGTTCCCGGCTGCAAGGTCATCGGTGTCGATCCGGACGGCTCGATCCTCGCCGGCCCGAGTGAGATCAAGAGCTACAAGGTGGAAGGCATCGGCTACGACTTCATCCCCGACGTTCTCGATCGCCGGCTCGTCGACCAGTGGATCAAGTCCAACGACCGTGACTCCTTCCTGGTCGCGCGCCAGCTGATCCGGCAAGAGGGCCTGCTCGTGGGTGGCTCCTCGGGATCGGCGGTGTGGGCGGCGATGCAGGTGTCGCGCGAGCTCGGCGCGGGCAAGCGCGTCGTCGTGATCCTGCCCGACTCGATCCGCAACTACCTCACGAAGTTCGTCGACGACAAGTGGATGCGGCAGCAGGGCTTCACGAAAGGCGACTGGGAGGTCGGCACCGTTGGCGATGTCGTGCGTGCGCTGAACCGCCGCGACGTGATCTCGCTCGACGTCAACGACAAGCTCGGCCGCGCGACGGAGCTGTTCAAGTCGCACGGCATCTCGCAGATGCCCGTGCTCGATCAGGGCAAGCTCGCCGGCATCCTGACCGAGAGCGATCTGCTTCACCACCTCGTCTCTGGCCGCGCGAGCAAGGACACGATCGCCGCCGAGATCATGGAGCGCAAGGTCGTCACCGTCGGGCTCAACGCGAGCTCGTCGGAGCTGCCGCGGATCTTCGAGCGCGGTGAAGTGGCGCTCGTCGTCGACGACTCGCGCTCGGTGATCGGGATCGTCACGAAGATGGACCTGATCGAGATGCTCGCGGCGCGCAAGAACGCGATGCCGTAGCTTGGTTGGTTCGACCTTTCGTTCCGCGTAATCGAGCACACGCGTTTCGTCGCGAGTGCGCACGCTCGTGCGCGATCATTTTTGTTTCACCGTCGTGTTCCACTGGTCATCCGGTTTCGGCTTCAGTTATAGGAGCGCCGGTTCACATGGCGCGGGCGACGATCTTCGAGCGAATTGGTGAGTATCGGATCGAGCGGATGCTCTCCCGTACCGCCACCTGTATCGAGTACCGGGCGGAGCACCTGCTGCTGCCGCGCCGCGCGGTGCTGAAGGTGATGGCCCCGAACGTCACCGCATTGCCGGTGCTGCGCGAGGCCTGCATTCTCGAGGCGCTCCAGCACCCCGGCGTCGTCCGCGTGTTCGAGTCCGGTCTCCTGCCCGATCGTCGCCCGTGGTTCGCGCGCGAGCTCGTCGAAGGCACGTCGATCGCGTCCACGCTCGCTCCCGGTGCGATCGATCGGATGGACATCATCGCGCTGCTCCGCGACATCGCGGAGGTCCTCGCGCACGCGCACGCCCGTGGCATCGTTCACGCGTCGCTGCGTCCCGACAAGATCGTGCTGACCGGCCGCGCGCGCGGCTACCCGGTCTGCATCGTCGACTGGTCGGACGCGCGCGCACACGACGCGTCCTCGCCGATCCACACGCCGTCGATCGCGTCCTGGTACTACACCGCACCCGAGGTCGCCGCCGGCGATGGGCTCGATGACCGCGCGGATGTGTTCTCGCTCGGCGTGATCGCGTACCGCCTGCTCGCCGGCGTGCTGCCCTTCGACGGTCAGGTCGCGATGACGGTCGACGGCCGCGCGCAGCACGTGCCGACCGAGCTGCGCTGCCCCGATGCGCCGCGCGAGCTGACCAGCATGGTGGATCAGATGCTCGCGCACGATCGCTTCGATCGCCCGAGCTCGAGCGAGGTCCACTCGGATATCAGCTGGCTCGCCGACGCGCTGTTCGCATCATCGCGCAACGTGCGGATCCGTCGCCCGCGGTGGACGCCGGCGCTCGACTTCACGCCGCACGACCGCGAGCGCGATCCCGAGCTCGAGGTCGATCCGATCATCGAGAGCGACGAGTCGTAAGCTCAGATCAGCGCGAGCAGCTCGTCGATGAGCGCATTCGCGCCGGCGTGCGTCCCGGCGAGGCCCGAGCCGCATACGGTGATCGCCGCGCGCGTCCCGTCGTCGAGGATGGTGACCACGCACGCGCCGAGGGGATCGGTCGCGGTGGCGAGCCGCGCGGGAGACGACACGGCGCACGCGGGTGCGAGCGGGAAGTCGAGACGGATCTTCGACAGGCACGCGCGGCCGCCGACCACCTCGGCAAGCCGATCGAGCCAGCGAGGCCGCGCGGTCGACATCGTGCTGCGCTTCCAGGCGAGCGAGAGCGGCGCAGCGCGCGCAGCGCTCAGCAGCCGCGCGATCAAGCCGCGGCCCGCTGCCTCGCGTTCGAGGATCGAGCGCGCGCGCGCCTCGAAGGCAGTGAACGGCTCGGGCGCGCCGTGCTCGAACCGCAACGAGAGCGCCGATGCACCGACGCGCCGGCGCCGGCGCAGTGGATCGGATGGTTCACCGCGCGCGACGGGGATCTGGAACGTCGGCGAGAACCGCGCATCCCGCTCGCCCGCGGCGCGATGCAGGGCGCGGCCGAGGGCGTAGCCGAGCGGCAACGCGCGCGGCGCGGGGCAGGGCAGCTCGCGCCACGCGATGCCGAGCGGGATGCCATCGCGGACCGCCGGTAACGGCAGCGGCTCGAGCACGGCGCCCTTCGGCGCACGCGCGGCGAGCTCGGGCTGGAGCGTGGCCAGCTTCGAAGCGAGCCACGCGTG
>JACCRC010000365.1 GCA_013813765.1 Deltaproteobacteria bacterium
GTCATGCGGAGCGACCACGCGCGGGCCATCGCGAGCCGCGCGGACTGCGTACCGCCCTTGGGCACGCGCTTCGCGCACTGGCGGATCAGCTCGCCGACGACCGCGCGCCGCATCGCGAGCATGTCGACAAGGATCTGCGCGATCGACGGCTGGTTGTCCTCGGGCTTGCCGTAGCGCAGGTAGCCTCCGATGCACTCGATCGACCAGTCGCGATACGGGCGAACGACGACGCCCGATCCGCGCCTCGGCTCGACCAGGCTCCACTCGCCGAGCCGGCGCAGTGCCTCGCGAAGCGTCGGTCGCGATGCACCGAGCTGGCGCGAGAGCTCGCGCTCGGCGGGCAGGCGGCTCCCGGGTGGGTGGACGCCGCGGACGATGTCCGCGAGCAGCTTCTCGAACACGGCATCGATGGCAGTGATCGAAGGTTCCAGCTCGATTGCGGCAGTGTTTTCCATGGTCACCAACTGGTAAGACCAATTGGTAAGACCAAATCAACTTTGGGTCAATAGGAAAATTCGCCGGTGAATCCGGATGGATGGCTCGATCCCGCCGCAGCCACCACAACCGCCACCGCAGCCACCACCGCTGGCACTCGCGGCGGGCGGTTCGTTGATGCAGCTGATCGTTCCGTCCGCCCGCTCGCATCCGTCACCTGCATCAGCGTCAGCTCGAGGTGATCCGCACGGGTCGGCACGCTGCTGATGTTCCAGCCGGACCCGCCGCTGACCACGACGACGCGCGCATGCGTGGCATCGAACATCGATGAAGCGGTCAGCGTCGTGCCGGCGGGCGCCGGTACGGGGAGCACCACGTTCATCGACACGTCGGCCGACTTCGACGACAGCGTGAGCAAGAACGCCGGGACCGGCGTAGCGTCGTAGGTGTAGAGGACGTACACGTAGGGACGTGCGGGCACCCGGGATCGAGCGCGAACGAGACCAGCCCGCGGTCACGGTGTCGGCGCCGCGGCTCGGGAGCGGGGCGAACCTCTTCGCCAGCCCCGCCTTCTCGGCGATGAACACCTCGTCGGTCGGTGCGAATCGCACGGCGACCGACGCGCGAAGGACCGCTGATCACGGTGGAGTCGATGAGGTTCGGCGGTAGCGTTTCCGCGCGCACCACCGGCGCGACGACGCGACCGTGAGGACCTCACGCTCCCATGATGCCACCGAGCGCGTCTGACACGATCGGTCTTCCTGAAACTTCCCGTCATTACGGGCAGGTCGGCTTGACGGTGGAGCGCGCGGGTCGCTAGGTTCCGATCATGACCAAGCCCAAGGCAGGTGGGGAGCAGCCGGTGGAAATCCCGGACACGCTTCCCATCCTCCCGCTCCGCAACTCCGTGCTGTTCCCGGGGGCGATCATCCCGATCGATGTCGGCCGCCGCAAGAGCGTCCGTCTCGTCGAGGATGCGATCGCAAAGGAGAGGCCGGTCATCGGCATCCTCACGCAGAAGGACGCGCGCACCGAGGATCCAGGCGCCGGCGACCTCTACATGGTCGGCTGCGCGGCTCGCATCCTGAAGGTCATCAAGCTCGCGAAGGACAACTTCTCCGTCATCCTGCAGGGCGTCTCGCGCTTCGAGGTGTCGACGTTCGATGGTGCGGAGCCGTTCCTCGCCGCGAAGGTTCGCTCGGTGCCGGATCCGACGTCGTCGGATGTCGAGCTCGATGCGCTCGTGATGAACCTGAAGGACATCGCGAAGCGCGTCGTGAAGCTGATGCCCGAGCTTCCGAAGGAAGCCGGCGCGCTCGTCGACAGCGTCACCGAGGCCGGTCACCTCGCCGATCTCATCACCTCGCACCTCGAGCTCGAGGTCGGCGAGAAGCAGGACGTCCTCGAGACGTTCGATCTCAAGACCCGCACCCGCAAGGTCCTGCAGTTCCTGTCGCGCCAGCTCGAGGTCCTGAAGGTCCGCGAGCGGATCAACACGCAGGTGCAGGAGGAGATGGGGCGCAACCAGCGCGAGTACGTCCTCCGCCAGCAGCTGAAGGCGATCAAGGAAGAGCTCGGCGAGCTGTATGACGGCGGCGGTG
>JACCRC010000380.1 GCA_013813765.1 Deltaproteobacteria bacterium
GGGCGGCGGCGATCCGGGACCGCAAGGACCCGCCGGACCTGCGGGGCCGCAAGGACCGGCGGGACCAATGGGGCCGATGGGTGCGATCGGCATGATGGGCCCGATGGGCATGAGCGGAACGGCAGGACCAGCAGGACCAGCGGGACCCGCTGGACCGATGGGCATGACCGGATCGACGGGACCCGCTGGAATGGGAAACCCGGGACCGCAAGGACCTGCCGGCCCCACGGGCAACGGCGCGTACGGCGAGGACATCAACGCGTTCGCCGGCTTCACCGCGCAGCTCACCGACGGCAACGCGGGTGGTCGCGATGCGATGCACGCGCGCTGCGCCGCGGAGCTCCCCGGCTCGCACCTCTGTCACATCTCCGAGTATCAGCTCGCGAACAGCGCGACGCTGGTGCCGGCGAGCGGTGCGTGGATCGATCCGAGCGTGATCCCGCACGCTGCTTCGAACAACGACACCACGTTCAACAGCGCCGTCGGGTTCGGCCGCGAGGATTCAGCATTCAACTGCTTTGCGTGGACGTCGAGCGCGAGCACCGGCACGTGGTCGACGACGTTCCTGCGCTCCGACGGCGTCGTGCAGGCAACGTCGAGCAACACGTTCCCCGCGCCGCCCGCGTGCAACGTGCAGCGCGCACTCGCGTGTTGCAACGGCGCACCGAAGACTCAGCTCGCCGGCTTCACCACCGTGCAGCCCGATGGTGCCGGCGCGACGCCGGGTGCAGGCAGGCCCGGAATGCACGCTGCGTGCAACGCGCAGTTCGCGGGCTCGCACATGTGTCACATCGCCGAGTACCTGCGCGCGAGCTCGCCGGTCTCCGTGCCGGCGACCGGTGCGTGGCTCGATCCGAGCGTGAACGAGAACGATGACACGGTGACCAGCGGCGCTGCGCGGTTCGGCCGGGAGACCTCGTCGTTCACGTGCTTCGGCTGGACCTCGAACACGGCCACCGGCACGTGGTCGTCGACGCACCTCGACACCGACGGCAACGCGCACCTGCAGAGCTCGAACACGTTCCCGGCGCAGATCGGCTGCACCGCGCGCCGACCCATCGCCTGCTGCCGCTAGAGCGGGCGCTCGGCCTGCGTAGGCCCGTCATGGACGGGCGCAGGCCTACGCCCTACCGATTCCTAGCTCAGACCGGCGGCGGGCCGGGCGGCGGCAGCATCGGCGGCGGCGCATCCGGCATGTTCTCCGGCTCGCGCAGCGCGCGTGCGGTGAAGCCGATGATCGTCAGCAGCATGATGCCGGAGAGCCACAGACCGTAGCGGCCGCCCGCATCGATCTTGACGTCGGACTTCATGCCATCGGCCTTGCCGAGGGTCTCCTTGTCGACGGCTTCTCGCAGCGCGCCGCCGATCTTGAACCAGAGCGCGACGAGCACACCGATCGTCGCGACCGCGAGGACGAGGCTGGCGATCAATCCGGTTCGCGTTCGCACCCATGCCGCACCAAATCCGAGGACGATGAGCACGAGCGCGACGATCGCGAGCGGCTCGCGCTCGACGTTCGAGGTGGCCGCGCCCATCGAGTCGCTCATGCTGGGGCCACCGCCGCCCGTCGAGTCGGGCTCGTCGACCCCGACGTCTCGGCGCGCGCGGCCCTCCTGCTTCTCCATCTCCGAGATCATGCCGCCCGGCTTGCAGCCTCCGACCATGTCGGCGCCGGAGACCGTGACGACCTCCATGCCTTCGCACGACACGCCGAAGAACGGCAGGAAGAACGCCGCGATCACGATCGCGCTGAAGTACCGCCCCAGCCTCTGCCACGCTTTACGCTTGCTCGCCATCGGCGCGTTATCTCACAGCGGCGACGGTGTAGGCTCGAACCGTCATGGAGATCGTGAGCGTGGACGTGCAGAGGCCGCTCGATGCGTGCTGGCGCGTGTTCACCACACCGTCGATGCTCGTGCACTGGGTGCCCGGTCTCGTCGGCGCCACGCTCGTCGCAGCACGCCCCGACGGACTGCCTCGCGAGGTGCGCTTCGAGTTCGCGGCCGCGCTCCACTACACGCTGCTCTACAGCTACGACGTCAGCGAGTATGTCGTGCGCTGGGAACCGCGCGAGCCGGCGCACGGTGCGGTGCGTGGCTTCGCTCGGTTCGAGAGCACCGACGTCGGCATCCGCCTGACCTACGCGCTCGAGCACGAGCCGGGTCGCAAGGCCGCGGAGCGCGTGCTCGACGATCCCGAGCTACTCGTGCAGTCGTTCGCGCGCTACATGCACGAGCATCGCGACTGACTCAGGCTTGTCGGCCGGGGACGTAGGGCGCGGGCGGCCAGAGGAGCCAGATGACGCAGCCCGGAATCACCCACGCGCCGAGCGCGTAGGCAACCGAATCGTAGTGGCCCTGCGCATCGACGACCTTGCCGATCAGCGGGTTCACGATGATCAGCATCAGTGACTGCGCACCGGCGAGGATGCCTCCGGCGAACGACACCGAGGATGCTGGCATCCGACCGAGGAAGTCCGCGGTCACGAGCGTGTAGATCGCGCCACCACCTGCCATCGAGGTCGAGAGCACGATCATCGCCTGCCACGGCGTCGTGCAGTACGGCAGGAGGCCGATCGATGCACACAGCAGCGCCCCGATCGCGAACAGCGCGCGGGGCGGCGCGCCCTCGCGATGCTGGCGCGACGCGAGATCGCCGAACAGGATCGCCCCCACATCGAGCCCGAGCGGCGGCAACCAGAGATACGCACCGACGTCCTCCTGCAGGAGCTCGTGCGTGCGCACCAGGTACTTCGCGCCCCACGCCTGGAGGAAGCCGACCGCTGGAGCGACGGCCATCATCGCGACGAACGCGCGCACCATCAGCGGATGTCGCGCCAGCACCATGAAGGGGGGCCGCGGGGCGTTGATCACGCCCGGAGGTGCATCGAGCCGCGCGCGCACGACGGCGCGGCGCGTGGCCCAGAGCCACAGCGGTACCCAGAGCAGACCGATCAAGGCGGTGCCGAGGAACGCGATCCGCCAGCCACCGAGGCTGTAGAGGAACGCGGCGAGGGGTGGCACCATCATCCCGCCGATCGACGAGCCGGTGAACAGCACGCCGAAACCGCGCGCGCGCTCGTTCGGCGGCAGCACGCGCTGCACCGTCTGCGCCGACCCGGGGAAGCTCGGACCCTCGGCGATGCCGAGCGCGATCCGCAGCGCGAACAGCACGCCGAAGCCCGGCACCAGCGCGTGCATCGCCGCCACCGCAGACCACACCAGCACCGAGCCGACGAGCCCGCGCCGTGCACCGACGCGATCGATCCACCAGCCGGCGAGCGGCGTGGACACGAGGTACGCGATCGAGAACGCCGACGTCAGCCAGCCGTACTCGGTCTCGGAGATGTCGAGCGCCTTCGTGACCGATGGCGCGAGCACGCCGAGCGTCGCTCGATCGATGTAGCTGACCGTCATCGTGAGCGTCGCGCAGATCGCGACCATCCACGCCCCCCGCCGCGACAGGTCCGTCATTTCTTCGGCTTCGCAGCCTTCACCTTCGCGCGCAGCTGCGGCTCGTCGAGCGGCAGCGGCGGCATGAGCCATAGATTTGCGTACGCGGCGGCGTTGAGGTCGTAGAACTTTCTCGACGCTAGGCCGATGCCGATCTGGAACGCACCCTCGGTCTCGAACCCGCGCCGGCCGTTCGACGGCTTGATCGCGCTGAAGGGATCCGCGTACTCGTCGAGCACCTTCTGCGCGGCCTCCGAGGTCTCCTTCGGATCGGGGCTGTTCGCGACCAGCCAGATCAGGAGCGTGGTGGGCGGCTTGCCGTCGCTGCTGTTCGCGAGGATCAGTGAGCGCAGGCCCTCGAGGCGTTCCTTCTCGCGCTGCGGTGTGGAGAGTGCATTCAGGTATGCGAGCCAGCGCCGGTTGCTCGTCTCGTCCTCGCCGGACTCGCGGAAGAGCGCATCTGCCTCGTCGTTGGCGCCGCGCTTCAGCGCGATCCAGCCGAGGTTGTTCGTCGCGCGCGCGCGCACCTCCTTGTGCAGCTTGCGGGCGGCCTCGTAGTGCTGGGCGGCGGTCGCCCACTTCTCCTCGAGCGCATCGCAATCGCCGAGCATCGCCTCGCGGTTCGCCTCGATCTGCGGATTCCACGACGGCGCGATGTCCTCCACGGCACTGCGCGCCGAGGCCACGGCCTGCGGTGTAGCCAGCACGATCGCGAGCGTGAGCGCGGTGCGCGCCCTCGCGAGGTAGAGCTCGAGATCATCCTCGGGCTTCGTGCCCGGGCGCTGCATCACCACGTCGAGCGCGCGCTTGCGATCCGCGGTGAACGTCGCGAACGTGAACACGAGCCGATCGATATCGACGGTGTCGGGATACTTCGCGCGCATCGCGAGCGCGGCTTCGAGCCCGCCCTTCAATACGTCCGCGATCGCGACGTCCTGGGCGACCGACTTCTCGACGATCGGAATCGCCCGGTCGATCACGAGCTGGAGCGCCGCCGCGCGGCCCGGCCGCATGGCCTCCAGCTTCACGGCCTTCTCGCGCATCGACTTCAGGATCTCGACCATCTTCTTCGCGCCGGCGACCTTGTCCTGAAACAGCTGCGGCAGCGCCTCGCCCATCGCATGCGCGCCCTGCGCACCGATCAGCATCGACCAGTAGTCCGCGTCCTTGTCGGTCAGCGCGGGATCGTCGAGCTCCTGCGCGACAAACCCGGCGGCCTGCAGCATGTTCCCGCCCGCGGCCATTCCCTCGAACGCCATCGCCGCGGCGCGAACGCGCACGCGTGCGTCGTTCGGTGCGCTCCGCCTCAGATCCGCGAGCAGCGCCTGCGCGTCCGCAGTGCGGCCCATCGCGCGCAGCAGATCGAGCTGCTCGATTCGAGCCATGACCCCCGCGTTCTGCTTCAGCGCGAGGTAGCGATCGAGGTTCGCGAGATCCTTCTCGGTGTCGCGCAGGAGCGCCTGGCTATGGCGATCGTTCGGCGGAAGCTTTCCGCGCGCCTGCCCCACGGCGGCGGCCGCACTCGCGCGATCGTCGAGCCGCACGTTCGCGAGCGACAGATCGAGGTAGTCCTGAAACGTCGATGCAGCACCTCGCCGCTCCACGAGCTTCGCGAACAGCAGCTTGGACTGCTTCGCGTCACCATCGCTGCGCGCACGCTCGGCGAGTGCCCTCAGCACACCGTCGACCGCCTCCGGCGGCTCGCCTGCCGACAGGATCTCCGACGCCAGGTGCTTGCGCTGCACCGGCGCGACATCGCCGAGCACCTCCAGCAGCTTACGGTCAATGCCGATGTTCGGCGCGCTCTTGATCCACTCGCGGTACGTATTGCTGTCGGCGAGGTCGTAGAGCTGGTGCAACAGTCCTGCGGCGGCGAGGCCGTCACGGGTCGGCGGCTTCGCGTACGCGAGCGGTTCGGCGAGGTAGATGCCCTCGAACGCCGCGCGGAACCGCGCACCGATCTCCTCGGGACGCGCACCTACCGTCACGAGCTGCCAGCCCTCGAGCCGCTTGCGCGCGGCAGCGAGCGCCGAACCACCTGCATCGACCCTCAGCTCCGCGGTGAGTGCGAGCGGCAGCGTGGACCAGATCGTCTGCGCGGGTGTCGCGAGCTCGGCGGCGAGCGCAGCAAACGGTGATTGCGGTTGCTCGGGCTCCGGCGTGCGAACAGGCGCTGTGGTTCGACACGCGACCGCGATGAGCAGCAACCCGGCGAGCAGACGCAACATGAATCCCCCGGCGCCGAGCCTAGGCGATCCGCGGCGCCTATGCGACCGCGAGCGTGATCACCTCGGAGGGTGCTAGCTCGAACGGTTCGTCGATCCGGCCATCGGAGTAGTCGTCCCCTTGCCGGAACCACGCCTCTGCGAACGCTTCGTCATCCGGATCCATGGCCACCACCTGGATCTCCACCTCGAGGAACGAGGCGTCGCTGCGGCGGTGAGGAAAACCCGGTAGTCCTCTCGTGAGGTCGAGCATCGAGGCTTCCATCATCTGCCCATGCTTCGCCCTCGTCGCAGACGCGGGCAAGTTTTGGTGCCAGACTGCTTATAGATGGCCGGGGATGACGCGACCCGCACCAAGATCGGCGTCGGCGACGTCAAGGACAAGCCGCTCCCCGAGCTCGTCGGAAAAACAGTGCTCGAGCGCTATCGAGTCGAAGCGGTGCTCGGCAAGGGCGCGATGGGCACGGTCTATCGCGGCTCTCATCACCGGCTCGCGCGCTCGGTCGCGATCAAGGTCCTACACGAGCACCTGGTGCACGACACGACGATGCTCGCGCGGTTCCAGCGCGAGGCGCAGGTCGCTGCGCGACTGCAGCATCCGAACTTGATCAGCGTGCTCGACGTCGGTGAGACCGAGGACGGCCTGCACATCATGGTGCTCGAGCTCGCGAAGGGTCCGAGCCTCGCCGACGTGATGGGAAAGAAGGCGCTCACCTCCGAGCGCACGGTGCACCTCGTGCGGCAGCTGCTCGCCGGACTCGATCACGCGCACGGCGAGGGGCTGATTCATCGCGACCTCAAGCCCGCGAACGTGATGGTCGAGACGAGTGACTCCGGCGAGGAGGTCGCGCGAATCGTCGATTTCGGCATCGCCGTGCTTCGCGATCCCGACGAGAGCATCGCGGGCGGCAAGCTCACGAGCACCGGCCAGATCCTCGGTACGCCGCTGTACATGGCGCCGGAGCAGGCGAAGGGCGACGCGTTCGATCACCGCGTCGATCTGTTCGCGCTCGGTGTGATCGTCTACGAGATGCTCTCGGGCAAGTGGCCGTTCGAAGGCTCTGCGATCGAGATCGCGATCGCCAACATCGGTCAGGACCCGCCGCCGATCGCGCAGCGCGCGCCCGGTGTCACCGTGGATCCGCTGCTCGAGCGGTTCGCGCGCAAGCTGATGGCCCGCCGCCTGACCCACCGGTTCGGCACCGCGCACGAGGCGCTGCAAGTGCTCGATCTGATCGCGGAAGATCGGATCGAAGCCGCGCTCGCGCTGGGAATCATGAACGTGAAGCGCGCGTTGGATGTTGTCTCCCTCCCGCCACCTCCCAAGCTGTAGCCGTGAAGATCGCGAAGCACGTCCTGATCCTCCTCGGTCTCGTGGGTCTCATCGGGATCCTGATCCCGCTCGCGGAGGTCCGCAAAGGTCCGGTCGCCGTCGCGCTGTCCGCGAAAGACCTGACGTTCGGGCTCGAGAAGACGCACGCGATGCTCGACCGGAAGCTCCCGGCGTCGGTGGAGAGGCGGCTCGGATACAACGTCACCAGCACGCGCGATGATCTCAAGATGGTCGCCGACGGCCTCCGGTGGGCGATCTACGTGTTCGCGCCGGCGCTGCTGCTCGTTTTGGTCGGCTGCTTCGCCGTCATGCGACGGCGACTCGGCCGCGGGGCGGCGTTCTTCGCGTTGCTGTTCGGCTTGATCCTGCTGGGCACCTGGATCGGCCTGCACTACGCGATCGACTACGCGCTCGCGGAGGCCGACGTGAAAGGCATGACGATCGAGCTGAGGACCGGGGCGCACATGCTGCTCGTTCCAGCGGCCGCGGGAATCCTCGTCGGCCTCGCCGCGCTGATCAAGCCCGAGCCCCTGCCCGCTCCCATCCGCCGACCTGCGCCCATCATGTCGCCGGTTCCGCCGCCACCAGGTCCCGCGGCGTAGCGCTCCGCGTTCGTCGCCTGGCTCTATCGCGAGCTCACGGCCGCCGACGATGGATCGCCGGAGAGTGCGAGGCCGAACGCGAGCTCGTCGTTCGCGAGCCGCGCGCTGACGACCTCGGTCAGGAGCGCGCGCCCGCCGATCGTGAGCTGCGTGTGCGCGGCGACCTTCTTGGACTTGTTCACCCAGCCGACGAGGAAGTACTTCACCCAGGCGGCCGCCTCGATCGCGACGTTCGCGTTCATCGCCTCGATCTCGCGATCCGTCGCCGTGGCCAGCAGCTTGTCGCCCGACATTCCGATCTTGGCAGCCACGCCGACCTTGAAGTACGAGCAACCGCCGCGCTCCTGGAATGCGTAGACCTTGAGCGCGTGCGACGTGCCAGGCGCGTAGTCGAAGCGCGGCCGGAAGTCGCCCTTCGAAGCCGGCGCGAGCGAGCGCGTGTACCACTGCGGCGCGTGGCCCTTGTCGATCGCCCAGTTCGCGAGCTCGGCCGCGACGCTGCCCGCGATCTGCACCGTCATCTCGGTCGGGACCGAGGCAGCAGGCCCGAGCCCCGCGCGTACCGGAAGATCCGTCCCGATCTCGATCACCAGCGTGTCGGGAGCCGTCAGCGACTGGATCCCCACGCTGGCGACTGGCACGTCGGGCAGCCGCAGCTTCATCGCGGTGAGCTCGCCGAGCTTCAGGAACAGCGTCTTCTGTAGCGCCGTCCACGCAGCGCCGGTCAGGTGCTCGCCGAGCTTGCCCGCCGCTACGTCGACGAGCGCCGGCGGCAGCTTTGCCTTCACGTTCGCCGGGATCCAGCGCATCGCCGCGCCGCCGAGCTTCGCCTTCGCAGCCGGGGTGAGCGTCGGCTTCAGCTTCAGCACGTTCTGCGGACCAATGCCGATCGCGAGCACGGATGCTCCGTTCGCGCGGGTGAGCTCCGGTTCGATCTCGGCGATCGCATCGATCGCGGTCACGTTGCCGGTCGGATCGTCGATCTCGACGACGACGGCGAACCGCACGTGGCCGCGGGAGCCCGGAACGATCATCAGCTGCTTCACGGTCGCGGTCAGCGTCGTCGCGACCTGGATCGGAGCGAGGTCCGGCGGGTCGAGCGGCACGGTCAGCGCCTTTTGCTGCAGGAGCTCGGCGATCGCCGTGTTCGCACGCGCCATCGGGATCGAGACCCGCACGTCCGCGCCGCGGTTCGACACACCGACCCGCGACGTCAACGCGGTGCGCGCCGCTGCGACATCCTTGCAGCGCGAGCCGCACCCGGAGGCGAGCACCGCCGCGAGCACCACCAGCGCGCGTGTCATCCGATGAACGATACGTCCTCGTCGGTGGCAACGCGTGGCAAACCAGCGCTTGATCGCCGACGCCGTCCGCGAGATCCTGATGGTTGATGCAGACCACCTATACGGTGCTCGAGCGCCTCGGCGGCGGAGGACAAGCCGAGGTGTTCCGGGGCACCGCAGAGACCGTCAAAGGCTTCAAGAAGGCGGTCGCGATCAAGCGCGTGCTTCCGCACCTGACGTCGAATCCGCAGTTCGTATCGATGTTCCTCGACGAGGCTCGCCTCTCGCTGTTCCTCCAGCACGCGAACGTCGTCCAGGTCTTCGACATCTCCCGCGCCGCCGACGGCACGTACTTCCTTGTCATGGAGTACGTCAACGGATGCGATCTCAAGGCGCTGATCGCCTATCACCGGGAGCACCAGGTCAAGGACCTCGCGCTCACGCTGCACATCATGGTCGAGGCCGCGAAGGGCCTCCACTACGCGCACACGCTCGATCATCCGCACAACCACACCCCGCTCGGCATCGTGCACCGCGACATCTCGCCGCCGAACATCATGCTGTCGAAGAACGGCGAGGTGAAGGTCGTGGACTTCGGGCTCGCGAAGGCCGACAGCCAGGTCGAGATCACCGACGAGGGCGTCGTGAAGGGCAAGTTCAGCTACCTCGCGCCCGAGGCCACGCTCGGCCTCGAGGTCGATGCGCGCGCCGACGTGTTCGCGCTCGGCATCATCACGTGGGAGATGCTCACCGGCTGGCGGTTGTTCTCCGGTGACACGCCGCACAAGACCGTCGAGATGGTGAAGGCCGCGCGCGTCCCTTCGATCACCGCGCTCAACCCGAACGTCGATCAGGAGCTCGAGGGCATCGTTCGCAAGGCGCTCGCGCGCGAACGCGAGGAGCGCTTCCAGACCGCCGCCGACTACGGCGACGCGCTCGCGCAATATCTATTCTCCCGCGAGCTCAAGGTCACCTCGCGAAACGTCGCTGCCGCGGTCCGCGATGCGAAGCTCGCGAAGGAGCGTGCCGCGGATCCGCAGCAGTCGCTGATCCAGGCGCTCGTGATGGACGAGGTCAACAAGATGACCTCGCTCGTCGCCGAGGAGATCGCCGCGTCTCACCTGACGGTCGGCGATAACACCGGCGAGATCGTCAACCCGACCGCCTGGGCCGCGGATCTTCTCGACGACGAACCGCGATAAGCTGGCGGCATGCGTCTCCTCGCGGCGGTGGGGCTTCCCGCGTGAACCCGCGCGGCCATGCTGCGACACGCCGCGACCCCGGCGCCTTCCGCTGCCTCGTCTGCAAGGTCTACGTCTCCGGAACCGAGGCAGGGCACTGTCCTCGCTGCGGTTTCGTACCGCCGAGCGCCCCCGCCGCACTCGAACCCGCCCGCGGGATCGGCGTGGTCGGTTTGATCGCCGCCGTCGTGATCATCGCGATCGCGATCGCCGCCACCATGTCGGTGTAACGACCACCACGACGAGGTGATGGCGCTTCCGCGGTTCGCGTTGCATCATGGAGAGATGCTCCGCCAAGCGCTCACCACTCCCATCGCTCGGTTCGCGTTGCTCGGTGCGTGCGTGCTCGCGCTCGGCGCCGCCCGCGTCGCGACACGAGACAACGCAGTGACCTACCGCCTCTCGCTCTCCGCACCGGAAGAGCCGAACGCGATCTATCTGACCCGCTGGCACGTCGGCACCGTCAACGCGACGTTCGACGACGGCAGGCTCGCGCCGATCACGTACCGCACGCGCGCGCACGTCTACGACGGTTGCTACTGGCAGGGCACCGAGACGCTCGTGCCGATCAACGACAAGCAGTTCGCGTACGACTACAGCGAGCAGATCCTCAGCTGCGAGCCCGGCTCCGAGCCGCTCCGCAAGACGCCGCGTCAGGGCGTCGTCACCGTCGAGAAGCTCTGACTGCTTCGCCACCGTGATACGGTGGCTCGATGCGTCGCTGTTTGATCCTCCTGAGCGTGCTCGCCGCGTGTGGCGAGGATGACTCGGTTCACCATCTCGGCGATGCGCCGGTGTGCACGCCCAGCGATCCGACGATCGAGATCGTCGCGCCCACGGTGTACGCGTGTCGGGACCCGTTCAAATCGAAGGTCTCGATCACGAACAACACGTGCGAGAACCTGCTCGTGCAAAGTATCCGCTTGACCGCTGCCGTCACCGCGGGCGCGTGCGGCCCGGCCGGGCCTGGCACATATCAACCAATGACCATGGGGCTTCAACCCGGAGAGACCGGCGTCCTGCTCGATCTCACGAGCGGGCCGTTCTGCTGCAGGGCGCCAGGGTGTCCCGCCTCACTTCAGTGCGACGAATCATTCACGTTCGAGGTCACCACCAGCGCCGGTGTGTTCACCAGCGTCTCGATGGCGCACCTCAACCTCGACGGCTGCAACGTCGTCTGTCCCTGACGCCGGGTACGGCTCGGGTCATCTGTCCCTGACGCCAGGTACGGCTCGGGCATCTGTCCCGGACGCCCGCTACGCACGGCTCGGATCGGATCAGAACGGGATGTCGTCGACGTCGCCCGGGCGCGGCTCGTCGTCGCGCGGCGGCATCGTGAAGCGATCGCGCGGTGCGTTCGCGGTCGCATCGCGCGAGTCGCGGCGGCCGTTGTTGTTGTTGTCCGCGCGACCGGCGTTCGCACGCGCGGGCTCGAGACGCCACACCTCGAGGCTGTTGAAGTACTTCACCTCGCCCTGCGGGCTGCGCCACTCGCGGCCGCGGAGGTTGAACTCGATGCGCACCTGATCGCCGACGTTCATGCCGTCGAGCTGGGTGACTCGGTCACCGGTCAGCTGGAACAGCACCGTCTGCGGGTACTTGGGGTTGTCCGCCATCTCGAGGACGAACTCGCGCTTGGTGAAGCGCTCGGAGACCTGCTTGGTCTCGTAGATCGCGTGAAGTCTTCCGGTCGCTTCCATGCCCATGTCGAGCACCTTACGCGACCCGTCTGATCATCGCGGGCCAAATTGACTCAACTGCCCTGCAAGATTTCGAAATTTTGCAGCGGGCCACCTCTCCGAGGACTTCGGTCACTAATCGAGCGGAGGTGACGATGCAGACAAGATGGTTGGTCCTCGTGGCGCTGAGTGGATGCGTGGAGCCGGCTGGCGGCCCGGGAGTCGACGCTCCGGTGGACCTGGAGCCGCCACGGACGGAGGCACTCCCGCTGGCCGCGCCGGATCCAGCGAACAACCCGCGGACGCCGGCGAAGATCGCGCTCGGCCGGCTCTTGTTCTGGGATCCGGTGCTGTCGGGCGATCGCGATGTCGCGTGCGCGACCTGCCACGATCCCGCATTCGGGTACGCCGATCCGCGCGCGAGCTCGACGACGGTCGGCGGCCGCAACTCGATGACCGTGCTCAACGCGGCGTGGAACGGAGCGGTCGCCGGCCACACGCAGCCGGACTGCGAGCAGGCGCCGATGTTCTGGGACAACCGCGCGCGCTCGCTCGAGCAACAGGCGCGCGGCCCGCTCATGGCGGCCGACGAGATGATGGGCGATCGCTACACGGCAGCGACGATCCTCCCCGAGCTGATCGCGCGGCTGCAGGCGATTCCAGACTACGTCGCGCGGTTCGAGGCGGTGTACGGCGCTGGGCAGATCAACGAGACGACCATCCTG
>JACCRC010000382.1 GCA_013813765.1 Deltaproteobacteria bacterium
GGACGCGGATGTCGTGGGGCGCGTCCGCGTCCAGGCGGAGCGCCGGCTGGGCAGGGCTCCCACCGCCGCAGAGCTCGACGCGGAGATCGCGCGTTGGATCGACGAAGAGGTGTTGTTTCGCGAGGCCGTCGCACGCGGGCTCGATCGTGATGATCCGGTGATCCACAAGCGGATCGCCGATCGGATGATGTTCGTGCTCGAGCAGGCGCTGATCGTCCCGGAACCCACCGACGCCGACCTCCAGGCGTGGTTCGAGAGGCATCGCGAGCAGTGGGCGCAGCCTGCGCGGGTCGACTTCACCCACGTGTTCGTCGCGGGCACCGACGCTACCGCGACAGCACGGATCGGCGAGCTCCAGACCGCGCTCGGGAGCGGGGGCGTCGCCGAGCGGCTCGGCGATCTGTTTCCCGGTGGACGCCGGTACCGTGGCCGCAAGCTCGCCGACCTCGCCCTCGCGTTTGGCGACGAGTTCGCCGATGGACTGGCTACGCAGCCGCTCGGCACCTGGCACCGCCGGACCTCGCGCCACGGGTTGCATCTGGTGAGAGTGGATCGGGTCGAGGCGGGCCGAGCCGCCGAGCTCGCCACCGCCCGACTCGACGTCCGCAAGTCGTGGCTCGAGGATCGGCGAGCCAGCGAGCTCGCGACGGCCATGCAACGACTGCGCGCACGCTGGGAGATCGTGAAGCGATGACCCGCGGCTTCGCGATCCTCCTCGGCATCGCGCTCGCGGTCGGAGGAGCGAGGATCGCCGCCGCGCACGACCTACGACCCGGGGTGCTCTCCCTCGTCGAGCGAGCAGACGGAGAGATCGCGTTGCGCCTGATCCCGCCGGTCGACAGCCGGGGCGACGTCGTGGAGCTCGTGGTCGAATTGCCACCCGGATGCTCGCGAACCGACGCGATCGTCCGGTGCGAGCGCGGGCTCGCCGGTGATCTCGCCGTGAGCGGGATGCGTGGCGATGCGATGAGGATCGTCGTGACCGTCCAGCGGGAGGGCGGCGATACATCCGAGTGGATCCTCAGCGCCAGCTCACCGCGGATCACGATCGGTCGGACGCCGCCGCGCACCGCGCTGCCGTGGATCCTGATCGGGATCGAGCACATCCTCGGCGGTCTCGATCACGTCGCCTTCGTCATCGGGCTGCTGCTGGTCCTCCAGATCGCCGTCGATCGCCGGCTGCTGCTGACGATCACCGCGTTCACGCTCGCTCACTCGCTGACGCTCGCCCTGGCGGTGCTCGATGTCATCGCGATACCGAGCGCACCGGTCGAAGCGTGCATCGCCGCCAGCGTCTTGCTCGTCGCACGCGAGGCGACCCACAGCGGGGCGACCGCCATCCGGCGCTGGCCCTGGCTCGTTGCCGGTGCGTTTGGTCTCATCCACGGGCTCGGCTTCGCATCAGCGCTCGGCGAGATCGGCCTTCCGCGCACGGCCCTCGCGTGGAGCCTGGTCTGGTTCAACGTGGGTGTCGAGCTCGGTCAGCTCGCGGTGGTCGTCAGCGTCGTCGCGGTTGCGTGGATCGGACGCCGATCAATCGGCAAGCGCTGGAACATCGGGCCGCACGTGCACCGGGCCGTCTGCTACGTGCTGGGGGCGCTTGCGGCGTGGTGGCTTCTGGCGCGCGTGGTCGAGCTCGCGTGCGGCAGCCGCTGACGCGACGGTCGTGAAGCGCTGCAGAGGCGTGGTGACGCGCTTGCCGCAGCTCTCGACGTCCGCATACCACTCGTAGGTCTTGCCGACCTCGAGCACGCCCGCAGAAGCCTCGACGGCGTCGAGCGTTGCGCCGGTGATCGCGACCTCGCGGAACGGGCCACCTGCACCGCGCAGATCGACCTCGATCGTGAACTCGCTGTCCGCATCGGTCTCGTACTTGTCGAGCGTGGGCGAGTAGGAGCGAACGCTCACCGTGCCATTCGCCGGCGAGAATTCCCAGATCCGCATGAAGCCGGCGCCACCGTCGGCCCGCCCCTGATAGTCGGCGAGCATCGAATGGATCTTGTGGCCCTGGAACGTATCGACGCGCCGGTTCTCGTCGGAGATGTGACCGCCGGTCATGAGCTGGACGTTCGGTACGTCGCGCAGTGCCGCGTAGATGCCGCGAGCCTGCGGGCCAAACGCGCCGCCGCTGGTCAGCAAGAAGTGTGTGTTCAGGATGCCGAACGAGTCCGGGTGCATCTGAAAGATCGACCGCGCCCATGCGAGCACGGCGGGGTCCTGGTCCAGGTCGTACATGAGGTTGACGACGACGAAGTGGAGCCCACCCGTGGAGAACGTGAACCAGCTGTTGTCGTTCTTCGTGCCGTGGTGCCCACCGTAATAGCTGCGGCCGGCAAATCGGCTGACGCCAAAGAATCGATTGAACCTGTCCGTGTTCGGGATCCGGTTGTCCCCGAGCACCTTGTTGTCATGGTTGCCGACCGCGATGCCATACGGCATGCCGTCGGGAAGGCCCGGCTCGGCGACTTCCAGCCGCTTCATCGCCGCGTCGGCGACACCCCACTGATAGAGCTGGGGCTCGTTGTTGATCAGGTCACCGTTGTGGATGACACCGATGATGTTGTAGTCGGCCCGGTGCTGGCGGATCCACTTCGTCTGATCATGGAAGTAGTGCTCGAGGTTGCGGCCCTCCAGCGTGTAGATCTGGGTGTCGGGCATCACGACGATCGTGAAGTCGTCTGCGTCGCTCAGCTCGCGCACGTGATAGGTCACATCGACCGGCGCGGTCATGCCCATCTCGAGGGCGAGGTCGAGCGTGACCTCGGGGCCACTCATCGCGCCATCCGCAGGAGTCATGCTGGCGACCACGGGCGGCGCACCCTGGTCGAGGGTCACACCATCGACGAGCGAGGTCGCCCCGGTGATCGTGAGCAACGGATCCGCGGCATCGGGATCGAGGCCCCAGCGCGCGACGAGTCCATCGGCCTGCGCGATGGTGCGGTACATCCCGTCGACGATCTCGTCGGCGGTGCGCGCGTGTTTCCACACGCGGACTTCGTCGAGCGCTCCGTGCAGAAAGCCGTGCGGGACCCCGGCTGAATCGAGCGCGGCTCCGAGCCCGAACGCATGGATGCTGTCGGCCCTCGGGCGCGCATTTGCGACCACCTTCGCATCGAGAACGCCGTCGACGAACAACCGCCACGTCGTTCCGTCGTAGGTCGCCGCGACGTGATGCCAGACGTCGCGCGTGATCGCTGTCTTGCCGATGATGGGATGGTTCGCTCCGGTCGCCACGTCTTCGAAGTCGGCGCCGATCACATCACCCCAGAAGCCGAACGCGTAGTTGCAGTCGACGTTGCTACCATCGCCTTCTCCGAGCCCCTTCGTCGCGATCGGCACGAGTCGGAGTCCGCCGTTTCCGCTCGTCATCGAGATGCCGTCTCCATCGCGACGCACCCACGCCTCGATCGTGAAGGTCTCGAGCCCGAGATCGGGACGGAGCCCCGTCGTCGCGTAGTCGTCGACACCGTCGAAGCTGAGCGCGCCGCCGGCGCTCGGCTCGGGACACGTCAAGGGTGAAGGCGCGTCGTCCCCGGTCCCTGTGGAGGCAGAGCACGCAGAAGCGAGGGTCACGAGCACGACGAAGCGAGGCTTGAGCATGGCGTCGTGACGGAACAGCAAGGCGCGTACCGCGCTGGCTGACGCGATCTGGAGCGCAGCAACCCCGCCTGGGACCTCGCGACTCGCGAGATCGCTCACAGCTGGTTGCAGTTGTGGCGCTCGACGAATGCGGGACTAGTCGTGCGCAGGTGTAGCGTGGCGCGCAACACCTCAGGCCGGAGGCTGACTCAGAACAGGCCGATCGTCACGCTGTGATAGCGTGACGCGTGTGGCGTCGTAGCAGTGCGCTGTGTCTCGTACTCGCGGGATGCGGTCGTTTCGCGTTCGCGCCCGTCGATGACGCGGTGGTCACCGACAGCAGCGGCTGCCCGCCGACCTACGACATCTCGCTCCCGTCCTCCACCTCTCGATATCGAGTGAGCTCCGAGGACCGCCTGGTGAGCGTGCACCACGAGATCTGCAAGGCGGACTCGAACACTGGCACCCACCTCGTCGCGGTGAACAACCTCGCGGAGCTGGACGATCTCGACCTGGTGTTGCAGAGGGTCGCGCCTCCCGCGATGGGTCGGTTCTATGTCGGCGTGGTCCAGCAGCCCGGCGCGTCGAGCCTCGCGACGGGCTGGATCGACATCACGGGGCTCACCCTCGATCCGCTGCTGTGGAACGTCGGGGAACCGGACGACCTCGACGGAACCGAGAACGCGCTCGAACAGCTCGCCGTCATCAATCCGAGCGGTCGGCTCCTCGACGTGTCCGGCACGGCTTCGTATGGCGCAGTCTGCGAGTGCGACGGCCTGCCGGTCAGCGCCATCGCAGAACAGGTCATTCCTTGAGCTCGCGAGCGACGCGCATCTATCGAGGTCGTGTTCGAGCTGACCGGTGCGTCGACGTGCGCCCGCCTACTCCCGTGTGAGGAAGCAGGACGCGCTATTCATCCCAGTTCAGGCCAGACCTCCGGACGAAGTAGAAGTAGGATCATCGCGGGGGTGGGCATGCGTCTCGAGACGATTTCGTTTGATGGCACCAAGTGGTCGGCGGGGTTTCCGGACCTGGATTCGGAGCAGACCTTGGTGCTCGTGTTCGGTGCGTCGGAGTTCATCGACGCGCAGGCTCCCCTCGGTGAGCTGCGAGCCGCGTATCCCCGCTCGAAGCTCACCGGATGCTCGAGCGCCGGCGAGATCCACGGCACGCGCGTCCTCGACGGCACTCTCTCGGTCGCGGTCGCGAAGTTCGATCACACCCCGTTAGCGCTGACCTTCACCACGGTGAAGGGGTCCGAGCATTCCTTCGGCGCCGGCGAGATTCTCGCGCGAGAGCTCGCGAAGCCGGACCTGCGCAGCATCCTGATCCTCTCCGAAGGGCTCAACGTCAACGGCAGCGAGCTCGTGCGCGGCGTCAACTCCGTTGTCCCCAGCACCGTGATCGTCACCGGCGGCCTCGCGGGTGATGGCAGCCGATTCAAGCGTACCTGGGTCCTGCGCGGCGGCGAGGCATCCTCGAACCTCGTCGCAGCGATCGGCTTCTACGGCGATCGCGTCGTGATCGGTCACGGCTCCAAGGGCGGCTGGGACAAGTTCGGCCCGGAGCGCAAGGTTACCAAGTCCAAGGCCAACGTGCTGTACGAGCTCGACGGCAGTCCCGCCCTCGCCCTGTACAAGAAGTACCTTGGTGATCGCGCGTCGGAGCTGCCGGCCAGTGGCCTCTTGTTCCCGCTCTCGCTGCGCGCGAACGCAGACGAGGACAAGAGCCTCGTCCGGACGATCCTCGCGATCGACGAGGAGAACCAGTCGATGACGTTCGCTGGTGACATCCCGGAGGGCCATCTCGTGCAGCTGATGCGTGCGAACATGGACCGCCTGATCGGTGCTGCGACCACGGCCGCCGAGATGACGCGCGCCGCGAACGACGGTGGCGGCGACACCCTGGCAGTGGCGATCAGCTGCGTCGGACGCCGCCTCGTGCTCGGGGAGCGGATCGAGGAGGAGACAGAGTCGGCGCTCGAGGTGCTGCCGAAGGGCACCAAGCAGGTCGGCTTCTACTCGTATGGCGAAATCTCGCCGTACACGATCGGCAGCTGCGATCTCCACAACCAGACGATGACCCTGACGACCGTCACCGAGCGCTGAATGGCCGAGCCGCCCGAGCTCCACCCACTCCTGGTGAGGCAGCTCAACCGGCTGAAGCTCGAGCGATCAGATCACGCGCCATCGGCCGCAGCCTTCGGCGAGCTTCTCGCGCGGGTGAGCCGCACGTACACCGAGGCCGATCAGGACCGCTACCTGCTCGAGCGATCGATGGAAACGTCGTCCGAGGAGATGCAGTCGCTGAACGCGCGCCTCGAGCAGGCGCGCGAGGCGGCGGAGGCGGCCAATCGCGCGAAGAGCGAGTTCCTCGCGAACATGAGCCACGAGATCCGCACGCCCATGAACGGCGTGATCGGCATGACGCAGCTCCTGCTCGGCACCGAGCTCGATCAAGAGCAGCGCGAGTACACGTCGATCATCCGGATGTCGGGTGACGCGTTGCTCGCGATCATCAACGACATCCTCGACTTCTCGAAGATCGAGGCCGGCAAGTTCGAGCTGTGCATCGAGGACTTCGATCTGCGTCAGGCCGTCGAGGACATCGGCGAGATGTTCGCCGAGCGCGCACACCGCAAGGGGCTCGAGCTTGTCTGCATCGTCCACCGCGATGTCCCCACCTCGCTGCGTGGTGACCCGGATCGGCTGCGCCAGGTGCTGATCAACCTCGTCGGCAATGCCGTCAAGTTCACCGACTCCGGAGAGATCATCGTGCGAACGAAGCTCGTCGAGAGAGCGGACGACGCCATCACCGTACGCTTCGAGGTCCAGGACACCGGCATCGGCATCACGGCCGAACAGCGCGAGCGGCTGTTCCAGTCGTTCTCGCAGGTCGATGGCTCGTCGACGCGCCGGTACGGCGGCACGGGGCTCGGCCTCGTGATCTCGAAGCGGCTGATCGAGATGATGAGTGGCGAGATCGGTGTCGACAGTGCGCCTGGTAAGGGCAGCACGTTTTGGTGCACCGCGAAGTTCCCGCGTCAGGCGACCGAGCAGCCTCCGATCCAGCGCGCGGATCTCACGGGGCTCCGCGTACTGATCGTCGACGACAACGAGACGAATCGAACGATCCTGCGCCAGCAGCTCGCGAACTGGGGCGCGACCAGCGTGTCCGCCTCCGACGGTTCGCAGGCATTGCAGATCCTGTACGTCGCGAAGAAATCCGGCGAGCGGTTCGACCTGGTGATCCTCGACTTCAACATGCCCGGCATGGATGGCATCGAGGTTGCGCACGTGATCAAGGGCGACAGTCAGCTCGCCTCGATCCCGCTCGTGATGCTCGGCTCGCTGGTCGGGCATTCCGGCGACATCGCGCGCCAGGCCGGCCTCGCGGCGTATCTGACGAAGCCCGTGCGGCAAGCGCGACTCTACGAGGTCCTGACCACCGCGATCGGCGCGGCGCGCCAGGGACCCGCGCTGCCTGCGGCGAGCAAGCCGATCGCAACGCCCAGCCCGAAGGCGAAAGGCGTTCGCGGGCGCTTGCTGGTCGCCGAGGACAATCAGGTCAACCAGCGAGTCGCGTCGTCGATGGCGGAGAAGCTCGGCTACACCGTCGACATCGTTGCCAATGGACGAGCGGCGCTCGATGCCGTGGCCGAGCAGGAGTACCTGGCCGTCCTCATGGATTGTCAGATGCCGAACATGGACGGTTACGAGGCGACCACGGCGATCCGGGCGCGCGAGGCCGGGACGACCCGCCACCTGCGGATCATCGCGATGACCGCGAACGCGATGCGCGGCGACCGCGAGAAGTGTCTGTCCGTCGGGATGGATGACTACCTCCCGAAGCCGCTCAAGCTCGAGGAGCTCGAGGCCGCACTGCGCTGCGCCGCTCCTCAACCCGCCGCGGCCGTGGCATCGAACCCCGACTTGAACCGGCTCACGCATCGCCTCGACATCGCGCAGCTACAAGTCCTGAGCTCGCTCGAGGAGGATCAGCCCGGGCTGATCAAGGAGCTCGTCGATGTCTACGCGGAGCAATCGCTGGTCGTGCTCGGCGAGCTGCGCGCGGCCGCCAGTGGCGGGGATCTCATCGCGGTGTGGAAGGCCGCGCATGCGCTCAAGGGCGCATCGGCAAACCTCGGTGTTCGCCGCGTCGTGACCCTGTGCGCCGGAATCGAGGACCGAGCGCGTGAGGGTTCGCTCGAGGGTGTCGACGTGGCCCTCGAACACCTCGCCGAGGAGCTGGCCAGCGCACGGCGTGCACTCGACGCATTCAACCGCGATCCGAGTGGCAACATCCGATGACCGACGCGCCGCAGATCCGGCTGCGTGTGCTGATCGTGGATGACGATCTCGTCACGCGTCGGATCCTGCAGGTCAGCGTGCAACGCCTCGGACACGACTGCGTGCTCGCCGAGGACGGAGCAAAGGCGTGGGAGGTCTACACGACGCAGCCGGTCGACGTGGTGATCAGCGACTGGACGATGCCCGGGCTCGACGGCCTCGAGCTGTGCCGGCGGGTTCGTCAGCTCGGGACCTCGGCGTACACGTACTTCATGTTGCTCACCGCGAACGAGCACAAGCATCACTTCCTCGCGGGCATGGAAGCGGGCGCGGACGATTACCTGCGCAAGCCCCCCGACCCCGACGAGCTCAAGGTCCGCATGATCACCGCAGCGCGGATCACTGCGCTCCACCAGCAGCTGTCGAAGCAGAACGCGGAGCTCGAGCGCCTCAACAGCGCGCTGTTCGATCAAGGGCGCACCGATCCGCTGACCCGCATCGGGAATCGCTTGCGGATGCAGGAGGAGCTGACGCAGCTGTGGAGCCGCGCGAGTCGGCATGCGGAGCACCGGTTCTGCATCGCGCTATGCGATGTCGATCACTTCAAGCGCTACAACGACACCGCGGGCCACCAGGCGGGCGACGAGGTCCTCGCGACGATCGCGCGCACCCTGGTGTCGAGCACCCGCGGCGGCGACGCGGTTTATCGCTACGGAGGTGAAGAGTTCCTGGTGATGCTGCCGGAGCCAACGGTCGTCAGCGCCGTTGCCGGGATGAACCGACTGCGCGAGGCGGTGAAACGGCTAGCGATTCCTCACCCCGGCCTGCTGCCAACCGCAAAGGTGACCATCAGCGTGGGTGTGGCTGCCTACGCTGCTGGCAAGACCCTCGATCAGGTCATCCACGAATCCGATATCGCGCTCTATGTGGCGAAACGCACGCGCGACTGTGTCGCCAGCTTCGACGAAATCCCGGCCACCGAAGCGCAAGCACTCGCGCACGCGAAACGCTAGCGATTCGATCCGCGAGTGTCGCGCGTGCCGTCTGGTGCGGCGTGCGTGACACTGATCTGGCGGCGTTGCGCGCTCTGCTACGGAGTTGACCGCCACACGAATTCATGGATGCTCCGGACGTGCTCGATTCCGATGCGAAGCTGGCTGTCTTGCAGCGCGCCACGGCGCTGCTGGCATCGTCGCGCGACTTCGAGGAGACGATGGAGCACACGATCGCTGCATTCCTGCCGGTGCTTGGTGATTTCGGGTTTTTCGATCTCGACGTCGGCGGCTCGGTGAAGCGTACGGCGCGCGCACACGAGGATCCGCGGGTCGAGGCAATCGTCCGTCCGACGCAGTGGATGAAGCAGGAACGTACGGACATGAATCTGTGCGCACTCTCGACGGGACGTGCCGCCTTTCATCCGCAGATCGACGATGCCTGGTACCAGGCCATCGCCGTGAACGAGGGACATCTCCAGGTGCTGCGCGACCTCGCGTTCGGCTCGATGATCAGCGTGCCGATGCGCTACCGCGATGAGCTCCTCGGGGCGCTCACGCTGTTCCACGGCCGATCGGCTCGCCGTTATACCAAGGACGAGCTGGACTTCGCGATCGACCTCGCAACCCTCGCCGCGCCTGTGGTCGCGAACGCGCGGTTGCTCGACCAGCAGCGACGGATCACGGCAGCGCTGCAGACGAGCGAGGAGCGCCTGCGCATCGGAATGGACGCCGCACAGCTCGGGGTGTGGGATTGGGACGTCAAGGCCGATCGCATCACGTGGTCCGATCGTGTGTACGACCTCCACGGACTCGCGCGCGATCAGTTTGGTGGGAACGTCGAGGACTTCTCGCGGCTCGTGCACCCCGATGATCGAGGTCGCGTCGCTCAGTCGATCGAAGCCGCGCTCGCTGGCGGCGACCCCTACACGGTCGAGTTTCGCGTTCTTCTCCCTGACGGGCGTCTTCGTTGGCTCGCGACGCGCGCGGAGGTGTACCGCGATGACAGCGGCGCACCAGCGCGCATGGCAGGGGCGACCTACGACGTTACCGAACGCCGCGCACTGCTCGACGAGACGGCCGCTGCACGCCGCGACGCGGAATCAGGCAGCCGCGCGAAGGACGAGTTCCTCGCCATGCTCGGTCACGAGCTGCGCAACCCGCTTGCTCCGATCGTCAGTGCTCTGCACCTCATGAACGTCCGCGACGCGACGACGTTTCGTCGCGAACGAGACGTCATCCAGCGGCAAGTCGATCACATGGTTCGGCTTGTCGACGATCTGCTGGACGTGGCGCGGATCACGCGCGGCAACATCTCGCTCGTTCGCGAACCACTCGACGTCGTCGAGCTCGTCGAGGCGACGGTCGACGGGATCCGTCCAGGCCTGGCAGCCCAACAGCTCACCGTCAGCGTGGACGTTCCAGTGAGGCCGCTGCTGGTCGACGGCGATCGGGTGAGGCTGGCGCAGGTGATCGGCAACTTGCTCGCGAATGCGGCGAAGTTCTCGCCCCCGGGCCAGCGCATCACGGTGCAGCTGTCGTCCAGCGAAGACGACATCGACATCGCCGTGATCGACCGCGGTGCCGGTATCGCGCCCGAGCTACTGCCGAACATCTTCGAGCTGTTCGTTCAAGGGCCGCAGGAGATCGCTCGCGAGGGCGGCGGTCTCGGAGTCGGTCTCGCGATCGTGGCGAGTATGGTCGCGCTTCACGGCGGTCGGGTGGCTGCGGAGAGCGCCGGACTCGGGCATGGCGCGACGTTCCGCGTGACGTTGCCGCGGCTGGCGGGCGCTGGGCAAGCGGCCGTCGCCCACAGCGGTCCAGCACCGACCGCAGCGCCGCTGCGCGTGCTCGTCGTCGACGACAACCTCGATGCTGGCGAACTGCTCGCCGAGCTCTTGCGAGCGAGGGGGCACGAGGTGCGCGCGACGTCCACGGCCACCGCGGCACTCGCTGCGCTCGCGGATACTCCGGTCGACGTCGCCATCCTCGACATCGGTCTTCCTGAAATGGATGGCTACGAGCTCGCCGTCGAGATCCGCAAGCGTTGGTCTCGGCAGATCCGCCTCGTGGCGCTGACAGGCTATGGCTTACCGTCGGACCGCGCGCGCGCGATGGCTGCGGGCTTCGACGAGCACCTCGTCAAGCCCGTTGACGCGTCGGCGCTCTACTCGCTCCTCGCCGCGATCGCTGCAGCACGCACGCATTTCAGGTAGCCGCGGAAGACGATCTCGTTGCCGGGCGGGTGATCTGTGCTTCGAGATGCATCACTTCACCAGGGAGCGCACCCGGGTCGCCTGACCGTTGCGGTGTGGTGGAATAGCCGGAGGCTATGGAATGAGCTCGGCGGCCCGCTTTTCCATCATGGTGCATCCTGATTGCATCATGATGGGGATTGGAAGCGCCTTGATGATGCGAATGGCCTCGCGGTCGGTGTCGTCGAGCAGGTTCGCAAAGCCCGCCAGCAACGCGCACGCAGCGTTGACCCGGCCGACGGGGTTGGGTCCACGCAAAATCGCACGCAGCAGATCGATTCGACGCGCAGCCACGATCGCAGCAATCGGCTGCTCTGCGAGTCGCCCTGCGACGCCGACCCGGCCGACTCCGATGACGCCGACGTGGAGCCCGGTCAGCTCGTTGTACGCGGACTCGAGTGCTGCGGGGATGTCAGGCGTCGGTATCGGCCCGAGCAGGACGGCGCGGGCCGCATG
>JACCRC010000390.1 GCA_013813765.1 Deltaproteobacteria bacterium
GATGGACCTCGGAGAAGCCGAGCGTCAACGCGCCGACGACCTGATGCGCACGCTGGCCCATCACGACAGCCTCACTGGCTTGCCGAACCGCCTACTCCTCGCCGATCGGATCGAGCGAGCGATGGCTCGCGCGGATCGGCAGGGCGATACCGTCGCCGTGCTGTTCCTGGATCTCGACGGATTCAAGCGCGTCAACGACACGCTCGGGCACGAGGCCGGCGATCAGGTTCTGAAGCAAGCAGCGTTCCGGATCCTGAGCTCCGTTCGCGCTGTTGACACCGCCGCCCGTCGCGGCGGCGACGAGTTCACCGTCGTGCTCGAGAAGGTCAGGAGCGCGGAGGACGTCCGCGTGGTCACCGCCCGGCTACTCGAGGAGCTGAGCCAGCCCTACGCCGTCACCGGGGTCGAGGCGCAGCTCTCGGCCAGCATCGGCGTCAGTCTGTATCCCGCAGACGCTCGAGCTGCCAACGATCTCTTCAAGCTCGCCGACGAGGCGATGTATTGCGCAAAGCGTTCGGGAAAGAACCAGGTCGCATTCCACGCCGAACCTGCGTGCGCCAGCGGCGCCACCGGTTCGAAGCCAGATGCGCGAAGCCACCCGCCGCTCGCTGCGTGACTACACCTGACGCTCAGTTCGAGGTCGCCACGACCGCGCGATCACGCAGTGCGCGCGCGTACCCGCGGAACGCGGGCTCCGCGACCTTCTTCGAGCGTACGCGCACGAGCGTTCCGGGGTTGTCGGCATCGCCGTAGACGGTGCTCCAGCCGGGCGGCACGTCGGGCGACGACCACTGGAACAGCTTGCGCGCATCGCGCGGCGCGAGGTTCACACAACCGTGGCTGCGCGGCCCACCGAAGCCGTCGTGCCAGTACGACGTGTGCAGCGCGAAGTCGCCGTCGTAGTACATGGTCCAGGGCACGTCCGCCACCGAGTAGACCGAGCCCTCGGTGTCGCTCGTCATCGCGGCACTCTCGTGCTTCGACGCGATGCGCGCGACGCTGGTCGGCGTCGCGTGCAGGTACTTGCCGGTCGACACGAGCGTCGCGTAGACCGGCCGCTCCCCCTCGTAGGCGACGAGCGTCTGCTGATCGAGATCGACGTCGAACCACTTCTCGTTCGCCGTGGTTCCCGGTGGCGCCGCGGCGAGGGTCGCGACGCGAACGTCGGCGCGCGAGATCCAGGCACCTTCGGCGACGCGCACGAACCGCCCGTCCGCGGACTCCTCCTCGATCGTGACCACGGTGCGCGGCGCGAGCTCGCCGGTTGCCTTGCCGCGTCGCGACGGCGTCGCGCGGGTCACGACCGGCTTGCGCGAGCTCTCGTGCGAACGGATCCACGCCGGCAGCCGCGCGCCATCGGCGATGGCGAGGCCCCGGAACTTCGACGGCGAGATCTGAGCGATCGATCGCGCGTTGATCAGCTCTCCCCTGCTTGTCCGCCAGTAGCGTTCTCCGTCGATGCTGATCGCGCCGGCCGCGCGCACCGTGTTTGATCCCGCGAGCGCGCGACCATTGCCGGCGAGCACGTCGTCGCGACTCGCGAACGATTGCGCGTTCGTGCCGCGCACGATTCCATAGACGCCGGGAACCAGCGGTCCGACGTCGTCGTCGCCATCGAGCGCGAACGTGGATGCGACCGTCGGCGCCGCGCTCGACGGCTCGAGCACGTCCTCGCAGACGAAGCCGCGCGGCTGGATCTCGATCCACCGGCTCGCGCAGCCGTTCCCCGGAGGCAGCGCGCGTTGAATCGCGGCGTGCGTGCCCTTCTTCGCGACGCCCGCAGCAGCGGCCTCCGCACGCGGCTCCTTCTTCACGGCATACCCGCGCAGGAAACGGACCGAGCGGATGTCGCTCGCGTACGGCGGGTTGGCGCTGGCCTCGGCGACGGCCTCCTCGATCGGAGTGATCACGGGAGGCGGCGCCGCCGGCTCACTCGCGATCATGCGGATCGGGGGTTCCTCCGACGTGATCGGATCGGCGGGATGGGACGGACTGGACGCGCAGCTGACGAGCGCGACCGCGAGCAGGTTTCGCATGGCGCGCACGTCGTGCAAGCGCGTTGCCGCGCCTAACCCACCGTTATCCCAGCGGCGCGATCGAGCGCATCACGCAAGATCTTGCGCGAACACGCAGCGCGCTCAGCGGTCGAACTTCTTCTTGATGCCGTAGGTCTGGATCTTGTGGACGAGCGTGCGAAGCGGAAGGCCGAGTGCCTTCGCAGCCTCGGTCTGGTTGCCGTTGTGCTTGTGGAGCGCCTTCAGGATCAGCTCCGCTTCGTACTTGCGTAGGTGCTCCTTGTAGTCGCTCGGCATCTCGATCTCGCCGGATGCCGGCTGCGTGCGCGCGCCGCCCCGGATGCGCTCGGTGAGATCCGCCGGCGTGATCGCGTTGCCTTCGGCGAGCACGACAGCTCGCTCGATCGCGTTGCGCAGCTCGCGAACATTGCCAGGCCACGAGTAGCTCTCGAGCGCCGCGAGCGCGTCCTTGTCGATCGTCTTGCTCGAAGTGCCCGCCTGGCGGCACGCGTCCTTCAGAAACCGCTCGGCCAGCGAACGGATCTCGTCGACGCGTTCGCGCAGCGGCGGGATCCGTAACGTCATCGTGTTCAGCCGGTACAGCAGATCCTGACGGAACCGGCCGGCGTCGACCATCGCGTCGAGATCGCGGTGGGTCGCGGCGATCACGCGGACATCGACATCGATCTCGCCGTCACCACCGACGCGCGTGACCCTCTTGGTCTCGAGCACGCGTAACAGCGCCGCCTGCGCCGAGGGCGCGAGCTCTCCGATCTCGTCGAGCAGCACGGTGCCGCCGTCGGCCTGCTCGAAGATGCCGCGCGCGGACTTGTCGGCACCGGTGTACGCACCCTGCTCGTGCCCGAACAGCACGCTCTCGATCAGCTGACCGGGGATCGCCGCGCAGTTGATCGATCGCAGCGGGTACTTCTTGCGGGGACCGGCGTCGTGGATCGCGCGCGCGATGACCTCCTTACCGGTGCCGGTCTCGCCATTGATCAGCACCGCGATCGTCGACTGAGCGACGCGCTTCACGGTGGCCATCACCTGCTTCATCGCCGCGTTCTTCGCGAGCACGCCGGAGGTCTCGACGGGATCCTTCGTCTCGCGGGCTGAACGGTCCGTGCGGCGGACCGCACGCAGCTCGGCGATGAGCTCCTCGACGGATCCGCCGTCGGCGGGAAACGACACGGTCCGGCAGGTCAGCGGTGGATCACCGCCGCCGAGCGCGGCCGCGAGGGACTGCGCGCCCTCCGCCGTCGTTTCGGGCAACGAGACGAGCACCGCATGCGGGCCGTAGATGCCGACGCGATCGACCGGGCGCAGCTGAGTGCGGAGGCGGCTGGCCCACCGGCTCACGTGCCCGTCCTTCGCCCCCGCGCTGCGCACGAGCATGAGCGTCAGCGGCCGCTCGAACGTGCGCGCGCGCGTGATCTCGTCACCGAGCGCGCCCACGAACCGATCGTGACCATCGAAGCCGCGCAGCTCCTCGTCGATCGACGAGACGATGTGGACCGAGACCATCACGGGCCCCACCGCGATCTCGTCGCCCGGCGCGATCCGCGTGCGCGTGACCGGCTCGCCGTTCTTCTTCGTACCGTTCGTGCTCTTGAGATCCTCGACCCAGATTCCCTGGTCGTCCCACGTGAACCGCGCGTGCTGGCGCGACAACCCGAGATCCGCAATCTCGACATCCGATGGCGCCGAACGACCGACGACGATCGATTTGCCCTTGTCCATGTGCGCCACCGTCGAACCATCGCGGTGGTAGAGGACGAGCGTCGTGCGTGCGTGAAGGATGGTGTCGCCGCCGCCCTTCAGCGTGGTCTGGATGGCCTTGTCGGTCATGGGGTTGCGCGATCACGCAAGATCTTGCGTAGGGAGCATCGCCCAGACCCGAGAAAATACAAGGCCTTGGTACTGGCCCGGGGGTTGCGTAGGAACGCCCGGATGCAGCCGAACGCACCCAAGCGAACCGTGATCGGATGGGCCCC
Source organism: Deltaproteobacteria bacterium (assembly GCA_013813765.1). Classification (GTDB taxonomy): domain Bacteria; phylum Myxococcota_A; class Polyangia; order Haliangiales; family Haliangiaceae; genus JABFXX01. The sequence goes on from JACCRC010000390.1 coordinate 4,010, forward strand.
GCAGGTCGACGACGACCGGACCCAGCAACAACAGACGCCGCCTCCGCTTCCGCCGGCCCCCCAGCCCAGCGAAGCGCAGCACCCGATGGCGTACGCGACGACGATGTACGCGGAGCAGTCGCCGTCGTACACGCCCGTCTATCCGCAGTACCAGCAGCAAGCGTACGCACCGCAGCCACAGCCGCAGTACGACTACTCGCAGCAGCAGTACGCCCAGCAGCCCTACTACGCTCCGCCCCACGCAGAGATGCACGTTCCCGCGATGGCAACTGTCGCGGCCGAGCAGCAGCCGCTGCGCGAGCAGGCGAACGCGACGGTCGGTGTCTCGGAGCGCCTCCGGTTCATCCGCCTCACGTACCTGCACCTGTTGCTCGCGATCCTCGCATTCGCGGGGCTCGAGTACCTCTTGATGACGAACCCGTTCCTCGTCGAGAAGGTCTCGATCCCGTTCGTCACGTTCGCGCTCGGTGGTCGCTGGAACTGGGGCATCGTGCTCGCCGTGTTCATGGCGGTCAGCTGGGTCGCCGACTACTGGGCAAGCCACTCGAAGTCGCGCGCGATGCAGTACGCCGGCCTCGGGTTCTACGTGATCGCGGAGGCGGTGATCTTCGTCCCGCTGCTCGCGATCGTCGCGGTCAAGACGCAGGCCATCCTCGCGCGCGGCGGCGCCGATCCGAACATCATCCGCGACTCGGCGTACGTGACGCTCGCGGTGTTCGGTGCGCTGACCGCGTCCGTGTTCATCACGAAGAAGGACTTCTCGTTCCTGCGCAGCGGCCTGATGATGGCGAGCGGCGCGGCGCTCATGCTGATCGTCCTGTCACTGGCCTTCGGCTTCAACCTCGGCCTCGTGTTCTCGATCGGTATGGTGCTGCTCGCCGCCGGCTACATCTTGTTCCAGACGTCGCAGGTGCTCGCCCACTATGATCCGCGCAACCACGTCGCAGCGTCGCTCGCGCTGTTCTCGTCGGTCGCGCTGATGTTCTGGTACGTGATCCGGATCTTCATGCGCGCCCGCGAGTGATCGGTCATCGAGGGTGCGCTGCGAGGCGTCCGCGCACGAGCCACACGCGACTGCTCTGCCCGAGCGCGAGGCTCGAGTTGACCATCGCCACCTGGTCACCGCGCACCGCCAGCTTGCGCATCAAGCGACCCTGAAACGAGCCGTTGCCGCCGCCCAGCGGATCCGACGAGCCGGGCACCAGCGACGGCGGGCTGAACGTGTCACCTCCGTCGCGCGAGATCGCATGCGCCAGCCCACGCGGCGCCTCGCGGTGATCGGGATACAGCTCCCACGCGACATGCAATGTCGCGCCGGAGATCGCGAGCGACGGAAACGCCGCGCTCTCCGCGCCGCCCGGGTGCGGGCGCGACAGCGTGCGGGACGGTTCGAACGTCTGACCGCCGTCTCGCGAGCGCGTGTAGTGCACATCGAACCGATCGTGCGGCCCAGCGGCGCTCTCCGCGAAGGCCAAGTGAAGCGTGCCGCGCTCGTCGACCGCGAGCTTCGGCGCGTCCGAGTACGTTCGCGTCGGTGCCACCACGACCGGATCGGAGAACGTCACGCCATCGCGCGACGTCACAACACGAACGTCGGCGCTGGCATCCTCGCCGGTTGTCCACGCGAGATGCACACCGATGGCAGAGAGCGCGAGTGCGGGCGCCCGCGCCGGATGCGTCGCATCGCCGGCGATCAGGGCGGGCGCAGCGAACGTGTCACCGCCGTCGATCGAACGCGCGAGCCACAGACGGCCCTCGTACTCCGTCCATGCGGCATGCACGCCGCGCGAGTCCACGGCGAGATCGAGGCTACCGTTGTTCCAGGTCTTCGCATCGATGCGCCCCTTGCCATCGCCTGCGAGCGAAGCGGACAGGTTGCGCGCATCCTCGAACGTCACGCCGCCGTCGCGGGAGCGCGCGTAGAAGATGTCACCGCCGTGCGAACCTCCGGAGAACACGATCTCCTGCCACAGCACGTGGATGACGTCGCCATCGAGCGCGAGGCGCGGCAGCCACGAGAACACGGCCGGCGTGCGCGACACGTTGGTCGGCCTCGTGCGGCGCTGCGCTCCATCCCGCTCGACGATCTGGAACAGCACATCCTTCGTCCGGTGATCGACCCAGGCGATCAGCGCAGCTCCATCCGGGGCGAGCACCACGCTCGGATCGTCGACATGATCGAACCGAGAGTTGTTCTGCTGCCAGGGCCCGCGCTCGCCACCTCCGGTCGCGAGGCTCCGCGGTGGTTCCCATTCGATCTGCGGGCGTGCGGAGGGACCTCCGCAGGCGATGATGCCGAGGAGAAGCGCGGCGGCTCGCATGAGAGAGGTTACCGCGTGATCGCGACCGAGCTAGGCGCAGAGCCTGTCGAGGACCGTGACGAGGGCGCGCACCCGCTCGGGGTGCTTGCGGAACATCGGGGTGGTGAAGGTCGGGAGCACGCGGTTTGCGAGCGCATGACCGCGGCCGAGCGTCGCCACGTCGCCCGGTCGCCCGCGCAGCGAGGCGCACGCGAACGCCGCCGCGATCGACAGCGCTGCCTCCCCGATCGCACTCAGCGGCCGATCCGCGGGGAGCGACAGCGGCCCCTGAAAGCGCTGCGCCAGGGAGGTCCGAAGCGCCGCGGCGAGCTCGCCGCTTGGAGTGAGGCCGGTGCCGGCGCGCTCGGTCGCGCGACGGCGGAGCAGCTCCATGCCCGGGAGCAGCTCGGTGATGAGCGGCACCATGTCGTGGTCGACGCTCGCCGGATCGAGCTCCACGAGAGCTGTCTCGAGCTCGAGGATCAACGCCGAGAGCATCGCGAGCACCTCGTCCCACTCGAAGTCTCGACCGTGCGACGCGGGACCCGATGGCTGCGTTGCCACCGAGCCGCGCCACTGCGCGAACGCCGCCGCCGGATCGGTCCCGAGCGGAAAGCTGCGCGCGACGGTGATGAACGAGTCGTAGACGTCGAGCGCGTGAGCGAGCTGGCGGAACGGCGCACCCTGCCCCAGTACGTCGCGCAACACGCGCTCGAGCTCGAGGAAGTGCGCGTAGTCGACCGGCGTGTCCTCGCGCAGGAAGACGATCGGATGAAACAGCACGACCTGGCCCGTGCGGCGCTGGCGCAAGAGGCTCGCGCTCTCGATGAGCGGAGGGCCGGCCGCCTGGCTGACGAAGTGCTCCGAGCACTGCTGGTTGTTGTAGACGACCGCCGCCTCGAACGTGAGCTTGATGCCGGCCGGGTACGTGCGGCACATCTCGGGCTTTGCGTGCTCGCCAAAGCGGGCGTGGAGACGGCACAGGTGGCCGTCCTGCAGGAAGACGCAGCCGGTCGCCACGCTGCGAAGGTAGTGCTTGTCGTCGCGCACGACGAACAGCTCACCCTCGGGTAGATCCGGAAACGCCTCGCGGACCGGAAGCGCCGAGACAGCCGCCACCTCTTCCGCCGTGACCGGACCGAGGCGATAGCTCTGGCAGCACATGCCCGACCCCTGGCAGGCGAACCGCGCCTCGGGTAGCGCACGATAGACAAGCTCGGTCTCGCCGGCCCAGATCGATGCCATCCGCGCGCGGACGCCATCGCCGATGCCATCGATCGCGTGGAGCAGCGTCAGACAGCGCAGCGTGTCCTCGATCTTGTCGCGCGCGTAGCCCGCCCCGATCAGATCAGCGAGGAGCTGGTCCGGATCGCGCGTGCCATCGATCTTTCCTACGAGCGCGGCGCCGGTCGGACCGAGCGTGATCGTGCGGCCGAGGAACGGATCGAACACCTTGCCGCCGCTGCCATCGGGCGCGATCTGGAGCTCGAGCTCGGCGCGAAGCCGCAGGGTCACGCGCGCACAATATGGTATCTACAGATCCTGCGCCGGATTTGTGCCATCGCGGTCGCGCTGTGCCTGCTCGCCATCGGGTTGTGGCCGAGCGAGCCCGACATTTGCGGTGGAGACGTCTGCCATCTCGATGCGACGTCGCAGCCATTCGTCGCCGCCTCGGGGAATCGGCGCATCAGCGCGTCCGACGCACAGGTCCGGCTGTTCCTTGCTCCGATCGCGAGCGTTGTCGAGTCTCCTGCTCGGCTCGCGATGATCGAGACGGAGAGACCCGCCCCCGCGGTTCGCGGCATCGATGAGATTCCGAGTCGGTCCTCGCGCGGCCCGCCGCGCAGCTGATCGCCGCTCGAAGCTCGATCGCTCGCCATCTCCAGCTCCGCGCCCGTGCCGCGGAGGAAGGGTCATTCCGTGCACACGTCGCTCGTCTCGATCGCCGCCGGCGGTGGAGTCCCTCCACTCGTCGCGGACCTCGGTCTCTGTCTCGTCGCCGCTGCGGTCCTGGCGATCGCGTTTCTCAAGCTCAAGATCCCCACGATCGCGGCGCTGCTCGGCGCCGGCGTCGTGCTCGGCCCCGCGGGACTCGAGGCGATCGGGGAAGAGCAGAGCATCGCGACGATCGCGAACCTCGGCCTCACGCTCCTGCTGTTCGTCATCGGCCTCGAGATCAACCTGAAGAGTCTGCTGACGAGCGGGCGCACCCTGATCGTGACCGGGGCCCTGCAGGTGCCGCTCACGCTCGCGGTGGGCCTGGGCGCGTTCCTCGTGATCGGCATGACGGGCTGGGGCCTCGTCTCCGGCTTCTATCCAGCGCTCTACCTCGGCGTCGCCTGCGCGTTCTCGTCGACCCTGCTCGTGGTCAAGTACCTCCAGGAGCACCTCAAGCTCGACACCGTCGCGGGCCGGCTCGCCGTCGGTCTCCTGATCTTCCAGGACATCTGGGCGATCGTGTTCCTCGCGTTGCAGCCGAGCTTCGCGAATCCCTCGATCGTGCCGATCGCGATGACGTTCCTCGGCACCGGGCTCCTCATCGTGATCTCGACGCTCGTGGCTCGCTTCGTGCTGTCGCGCGCGTTTCATATCGTCGCGCGCTCGCCGGAGCTCGTGGTCACCGTCGCGCTTGGCTGGTGCTTCGGCGTGGGGTTGCTCGGCGCGAACCTCGGAACCGTGGTCTCGAGGCTCGGGTTCTCGATCGAGGTCTCCGCCTCGATGGAGATGGGGGCGCTGATCGCCGGGGCGACGATCGCGACGTCGCCCTACGCGTACGAGGTGGTGTCGCGGGTCGTTCACCTTCGCGACTTCTTCGTCACCCTGTTCTTCGTCGGTCTCGGGATGAGCATCCCGGTTCCGGAGAGTGCTGGCGTGATCCTGCTGTCCGCGATCGTCGCGGTGATCGCGATCCTGCTCCGCTACCTTCTGTTTCTCCCCCTGCTCTACACGACGGGGCTCGATCGCCGCAACTCGGTCTCCGTGTCGACAAAGCTCGCCCAGGTCTCCGAGTTCTGCCTCGTCATCGCATACCTCGGCAGTCAGCTCGGCCATATCAGCGGCACGCATGTCAGCGTCGTGATCTTCGCGTTCGTGATCACGGCACTGATCACGCCGCTCCTGTTCGCCACCTCCGACCGGCTGTACCAGCGCCTTCGCCCCGTCCTCGACGTCGTCGGCATCCGCTCGCGCGGCGTGCGTCCGGAAGCAGAGAGCGCCGAAGCCCCGCGTCTGGTGCTGCTCGGATTCCACCGCACCGGTTCAGCGCTCCTCGCGGACCTCGAGCGTCTCCACCCGGATCTGTTGCCGCAGACGCTCGTCGTCGACACGAACACTGCGCTGCACCCGAAGATCCGCGCACGCGGCGCGCAGGTGCTGTACGGCGACATCGCGAGCATCGAGGTGCTGCGGCACGCCGGCGTCGACGGTGCGGAGGTGATCGTGTCCACCGTTCCGGACGAGCTTCTGAAGGGGACCTCGAACGAGCACCTCGTGCGCCAGCTCCGGCAGCTCGCACCGAACGCGATCATCATCGCGAACTGCAACCGCGTCTCACAGATCAAGCCGATCCAGAGCGCTGGCGCCGACCACGTGTTCCGGATTTCGAGCGAGATCGCCCAGGGGATCCTGCCCGCGATCTACGCCGCCCTGAACGCCACGCTGCCCTCGTACCTCGAAGCACTCGCGGAACAGCACGGCGGCGCGCCGGAAGCGGCGACCGAGGTCATCGATTGATTTCCTGATTCTTCGTAGCTCGGTGGTGCGCGGCTTGCTTGCTCAGAGGCCATGGAATATCCGATCACACCAACCGACCTGCGCAACCTCATGAGCGGCGAAGGGGGCGTGGACCTCGAGCGGATCGTCGAGAACGGCAAGCAGGTCGCGATGCGAGTCGTGGGCGTCAGTCCCGGCACGACCGCGGCTCGGCTCGGTGCCCGGAACGGCGATACGATCGAGACGATCAACGACATGCCGCTCTCGAGCGTGGCCGAGGCGTATCGGATCGCTGCAGCCGTCGCCAAGGAGCCGCGCATCGTGATCAAGGGCAAGCGCGGCGACGAGCCCTACGAGACCGTGCTGCGCTTCCAGGCGTGAGTCCCGGCTAGGGCGGGCCGCAATAATTCTCGACCGTCTGGAGCAAGCTCGCGAGTGACACGGGCTTGCGCAGGACGGCGACGTTCCGCGGCAGATCGCGGTCGTGCGCGGAGACGATGCAGATCGGAACAGCGGCGAGCGACGGCTCGGTGTCCATCTGCGCGACGACCTCCCAGCCATCCATGACGGGCATCATCAGATCGAGGAGCACGATGCACGGTGCGTGCTCGCGCATCCGATCCAGCGCTACGGCACCGTTCTCGGCCTCCACGACCTCGTACCCCCGACCGGTGATCGCTTCGACCACCGCTTCTCGGATGTCTTGATCATCTTCGACGACGAGCACGCGCGCGGGCACGAGGGCCATTGGATCACACGTGCGGGATTCTCGCAAAGGAAACCGTTTCCAGTGCATCTCGGGTATCGTGGTGACCACGTGGTGGACGCCGAGCATCTTCAGGCGCGGATCGACTCGCTCGTCGACCGCACGCAGCGGCTGCACCGGATGACCGCGCACCTCTCGACGGCGACCTCGTACGAGGACGTGAGCCGGATCGTCGTCGAGGAGGGAGCCGAGGCGCTTGGCGCGCAGACCGGCGCGCTCTGGCGGGTGGACCCTGCAGCCGGGCTGACCATGCTCCACGCGAAGGGGTACCCCGAGAGTGCCCTCTCGCGAGTCGCAAAGATCCCGCTGGCACCGGGGATCCCGGTCTCCGACGCCGTGCTCACCGGCGAGCCGGTGTGGCTGTCATCGCTCGCCGACTACGAGCAGCGGTACCCCGATTCTGCAGCCCGCACGCGCTCGATGGCGGCGCCTCCCGCGTACTCCACCGCGGCGCTGCCGGTGACGTATCAAGGCAACGCGGTCGGCGTCATCGCGCTGACCTTCGAAGGTGACCGGCCGTTCGACGCGGACGACCAGATGTTCTTGATGTTCCTCGCGCTGCATTGCGCGCAGGGTTTTGAACGCGCGCGGGTCATGACAGAGATGCGTGTGAACGCCGTGATCGCCGAGGAGCGCGCGACGTTCAAGGTGCGCGCCGGCGCGGTGCTCGCGAGCTCGCTCGACTACGAGGAGACACTGCGCAACGTCGCCGCGCTCGCGGTGCCGCGGATCGCGGACTGGTGCGGGGTCGAGCTGGTCGGCCCGGATGGGAAGTCGAAGCAGGTCGCGGTCGCGCACGTCGATCCGGCGAAGGTCGAGTACGCGCGCGAGCTGGCGCTTCGCTATCCGCCGGATCCAGATGCAGCGACCGGGGTGCCGAACGTCCTGCGAACAGGCGTCTCCGAGCTGTATCCTCAGATCCGCGAGGAGCTGCTGGCGGCTGGCGCAAAGGACGCCGAGCACCTGCGGATCCTCCGCGAGCTGGGCCTGCGCTCGGCGATGGTGGTGCCGATCAAGGACCGCGAGAAGGTGGTCGGTGCGATCTCCTTCATCATGTCCGGAGACCATCGCGAGTACACGGCGGCCGACCTCGCGATGGCCGAGCAACTCGCCCAGCGTGCGGGCGCGGCGATCGCCAACGCGATGCTGTACGAGCAGGCAACCGCCGCGGTGCGCATGCGCGACGAGTTTCTCCTCGTCGCCGGGCACGAGCTGCGGACGCCGCTCGCCGCGATGATGCTGCACCACCAGGTGCTCGTCGCGCTGCCACTCGACACGCCGATCTCGAAGGTCCACGACCGCGGTGCCAAGCTGGTGAAGCAAGGCGAGCGTCTGAGCCGCCTCATCGACGAGCTGCTCGACGTCAGCCGCATCACCGCCGGGAAGCTCACGCTCGAGCGCCGTGAGCTCGATCTCGAGGATCTCGTTCGCGACGTCTGTACCCGTACGGCCGAGACGGCCGAGCGTGCGGGCTCGACGATCAACCTCGATCTCGCGCATGTCGCGGGCTCGTGGGATCGCGAGCGCCTCGATCAGGTGATCACGAACCTCCTGAGCAACGCGATCAAGTACGGCAAAGGGTCGCCGATCGAGGTGAAGCTCAGCCGGCAGGGCGATACCGCGGTGCTCGCTGTCTCCGATCGCGGCATCGGTATCTCGCCGGAGGATCAGACGCGCGTGTTCCAGCGCTTCGAGCGCGCGGTGTCGCCGCGCAAGTTCGGAGGCCTGGGGCTCGGGCTATGGATCGTGCGGCAGCTCGTGGTCGCGCACGGCGGGACCATCACCGTCGAGAGCGCGCTCGGTGTCGGCTCGACGTTCACCGTCACGTTACCGCTGCATTAGCTCCACTCATCTTTGAATTCCTGGAAGCCACCTCACGGAATCGTCCAAGGTAGGTGGCTTCGCACATTCGGTAATGATTTTCATGACTTGACCAATGTGCATGAAGCGTACATCGTGGGGACGTGGGCCTACGCGCGGTGACGCAGACGACGAAGCTCGGTCGCTACGAGATCGTGCAGCACCTCGCGCAGGGCGGAATGGCTGACGTGTTGCTCGGGCGCACCGTCGGTATCGAGGGGTTCGAACGCCACGTGGTGATCAAGCGGATCCACGCCGAGCAGGCGCGCGACAACCGCTACGTGACCATGTTCCTCGACGAGGCGCGGCTCGCGGCGACGCTGCACCACGCGAACATCGTCCAGGTCAACGACATCGGGCAGGAGAACGGCGAGTACTTCTTCGCGATGGAGTACGTGCTCGGCGAGGATGTACGAAAGATCCTCGGCCGCGCCGCGCAGATCGGGTCGCGCGTTCCGCTCGAGCACGTGATGACGATCGTGATCGGTGCGGCGGCAGGGCTGCACCACGCGCACGAGCAGATCCGCGCGGACGGCACCTCGCTCGGGATCGTGCACCGCGACGTGTCGCCGGCGAACATCCTTGTCGGGCTCGACGGCGCCGTGAAGGTCGTGGACTTCGGAATCGCGAAGGCGTCGCACCAATCGGCGCGAACCCAGTCCGGCGTGCTCAAGGGCAAGGTCGCGTACATGTCGCCCGAGCAGTGCAACAACGACCTCGTCGACCGCCGCAGCGATGTCTACTCGCTTGGCATCGTGCTCTACGAGCTGCTGACCACGCAGCCGCTGTTCCAGTGCGACAACGACTTCCTGACGATGAGCGCGATCGTCCACCAGGACGTGAAGCCGCCGTCGACGATCGAGCCGTCGATTCCTCCGGAGCTCGATGCGATCGTCGTCAAGGCGCTCGCACGGCGCATGCGAGACCGCTACGCGACGACTGACGAGCTGCGCCGCGCACTCGAGGACTACACCTCTGCCGCCGGCGTGCGCACGTCGACGACCGCCCTCGCGGACTACATGAAGACGACGTTCGGCCAGCGCCGCGAGCCGTGGCTCGTGAAGGACGGGCGCAACGACGGGACCGAGAACCTCGAGCTCGAAGACGACATGCCGTCGATCGAGATCGAGGTCGCGAGCACGCCCGTGCGGCCACCCGCGCCGCGCCGCCGTGGTCGCCTGCTCGCTGCGGGCATCGCGGTCATGGCGATCGCCGCGTCGATCATGAT
>JACCRC010000391.1:0-5000 GCA_013813765.1 Deltaproteobacteria bacterium
TGACCCAGATCGCGTACGGATCGCGCGTGCGACGCCATGGCAGATCGCGCTTCACGCGGCCGTAGTGAGCGACGACGGCGTTCGCGATCGCAGCGGGATCCACGGCGGCGTTGTAGCTCAGTTCGCCGCTGCCCGGCTCGGCCTCTCTCGGGCTGGCGACCAAGAATTCCCTAGTCACGAGCGCCGGCGCCCGGTCGTGACGTGTCACCACGTTTCAGCATCGCTTCAGCGGCGTTACAGGCGCGCGGCAATGGTCCTGATCTTGCGAATCCATCCTGCGTGGAACACGCACGCATAGCTTCGACTGCCTCTAGATCCGACCACGAGGATACGGTGGGCGCTCAGCCCGAGGAGACCAGGAAGGAGCGAGTCGACCGGGAGCTACGCGAGCTACTCGAGGAGACCCGCGTCGTGTTGCCGGGGCTCGAGCTGCTGTTCGGGTTTCTGTTGATCCTTCCGTTCAGCAACCGCTTCGAGTCGATCGACGAGATCCAGCGCTACGTCTATCTCGCGTGTCTGCTCGCAACCGCATCCGCCGCCGCGTTGCTGGTCGCGCCGAGCGCGCGCCATCGGCTGGGCTTCCGCAAGGTCGACAAGGAGCGCCTGCTGTTCGCAGCAAATCGCCATCTGATCGCCGGTCTCACATTGCTCGCGATCTCGATCGCGCTCGCCGTGTATCTCGCGTCCTCGGCGATGCTCTCGTCGTCGTGGGCAGCGATCATCGCGGGGAGCATTGCGATGTGGTTCGCGCTCTGGTGGTTCGTGATCCCGCTGCTCCGCGGAAGATGAGCTACTGCACGCGGATCGGCCACACGCGCCACGCGATGCCGCCGTCCGCCTTGCGCAGCACCACCGCGAGGTCGCCCTCCTGCGGGTCCTCCTTCTCGACGCGCAGGTACGCCTGCGGGAGATCGAAGTCGTGCATCGTGCCGCACGAGGTCAGCCAGTTGACGATGTCGGCCTCGTCCGCCTTCACCGAGAGCGGCACGTCGGTCAGCTGCGGCACCACGATCTCGGCCTGCGGCGGAGCGGCGCCGTCGATCAGCATGTCCTCGAGCACCGGGTTCTGCCGGGACACGCCGAGGTACACCGTCTTCACACCGAGCAGGGTCTGGTCCGCGTACGACACGCCGATCTGCAGCGGCACCGGTGCATCGGCGGCGAGGCCGAGCTCGACCCGCGCGCCCGCAAGCGCCGCGGCGTCGGGTGCCGTCACGATCCACTGGCCAGACTCTCGCCTGAGCGCGGTTTGAAACCGCTCGGGCGACACCACGGCGGCGAGCTGGGGTGCGAGCTCCACGGGACGTCCGCCCTTGGAGCCGTAGAGCCCATCGAGCACCGAGGTCTCGCCGGGCAAGATGCCGGGCGGCGTCGCACGCACCGCGATGATCCGATCGTGATCGAGCTGCCATTGCTCGTCGACGTCGCCGGTGCACGCGGAGAGCGCGACGAGACCGATCAGCGCCGCTCTCACAGCACACCTCGGATTCCAATCGACGGGATCAGCGGCAGCGACTTGAACGCGATGCGCTGGGAGAAGTCATAGCTGTAGAAGTAGGTCACGACGCTCTCGTTCAGGTAGACGTTCTGCACGTCGAGGAATGCGGTCAGCGCTGTCGGTCCCCACTTCCACGAGTAGTCGATGCGGAGGTCGAGCTGGTGGTGGATCGGCGCGCGCTCGCTGTTCACATCGGCGTACAGCGGGATGTAGAGGTTGCGATCGTTGTCGAACACCGAGCCCATCACCGGCGTGTACGGCAGGCCCGAGTAGAGCTGGAACCGGCCACCGAGCTGCCAGCGGCCCTTCTGCCAGCTCACAGCCGCGTTCGCGCTGTGCGGCTGATCGAAGCTGAACAGGCGGCGCTCCGCACCGGGCGCATCGACGCGCGTGGAGTGCGAGTACGAATATGACAGCCACGCGAACCATGGTCCGCCGCGATACGTCGCCAGCAGCTCCGCGCCGGTGGTGGTGCCTCGCCCGTTGTTGCCGAGCGAGTTGTCCATGTTGTGCGTGATGAGATCCGTGCGATCCGTGTAGTAGACCGACGCCTGCACGCGCGCGCCATCGCGAGGCTCGTACTGGCCGCCGAAGATCACCTGCTTCGACTTCTCGGCCTGCACGCCTTCCTGGAGGAACTCCGACTGGTACTGCGGCGGCCGGCTGTACGCGCCGGCGGCGAGCCGCAGCTGCCACGGCTTCGTGAGCTGCACTTTCAGCTCGCCGCGTGGCTGGACGACCAGCTCCTCGCCGCGGCCGTAGTAGTCGGTGCGTACGCCCACCGTGCCGCGGATCCGCCTGTCGAGGTTTGCGCTGACCGAGCCCCACGACGTGAAGTCGGCGATCCAGATGTTGCCGTTGAACTTCGTGCTGACGTCCTTGGGGTCGTACGCCGCCATCGTCTCGCCCTCGCGCTGCTCGATGGGCAATGCGATATCGACCGCGGCTCGACCTGCCTGAAGCTCGCCGCCGAAGCGCCACTGCACGTTCGTGAGCCCACCGGCCTTCTCGGACGTATGCGTGAAGTCCGCGCGCGGCGTGACCATCGGCGTGATCACCTCGATGCGCTGGTAGAGCCCGGCCTCGAACACGAACTGCTGGAGCAGGCCCGAGAGCGCGAGCTTCGCGTTCCACGGTCCGTCCTTGTAGCGGGCGGCAGCGGTGAGGCGAGCAAACCGGGTGCGGTTGAAGAACCGCTTCGTCGCCGCGTCCTCGTCCTTGGTCGCGTAGAGCTCGAAGATGTCGTCGGTCCCGACGTTCGAGATCGTCAGGTTCCACTTCTTGTTGATCTCGTGATCGATCCGCAGCTGCTCGTCCCAGTAGCGCGGCACCGTCGTGAGCGACAGATCGACGGAGTCGGGGATGATCGAAGGGAGCACGAAGTCGATCGTCGAGCGGCGTAGAGCGGCCATGTACCGGGTCTTCGCGCCGATCGAGCCCTGCGCGAGCAGGCCGCCGTCGATCACGCTGATCTCCGCCTGCGCCGAGCGCTTCTCGTCACCCGGGCGCGTGGTCAGCGAGACGATGCCCGACGACGCTCGGCCATAACCGACATCGAATCCGCCGGGGATGTAGTCGAGCGACTGGATCGTCTCTGCGGGCGTCACCGCGCGGAAGCCGACGTTGTGGAACAGCACCGGCACTTCGAAGTCGTCGATCAGGACCTTCGAGTCCTGCGGCGAGCTGCCGCGGATCACGACGCCCGAGTAGCCCAGCGGGATCTGAAGATTCACGACGCCGGGCATTGCGGTCAGCGCCTTGACGATGTCGCCACCGGTGCCCGGGATCCGCTGCAGCTCCTTGCGGTCGAGCTGCGCCGCGCCGGGCGCAACCGCCGGAGCCTCGCTATCGATCTCGATCGTCTCGCCGAGCTGCGACTCGGTGAGCAGCACGATGTCGTCGACGCTCGCGCCGGTCACCGTGGCGAGGCCGACACCGAAGGCCTTCTGCTCCACGACCAGCGTCGCGCCGATCGGTGCGTCGATCGAGAACGTACCGTCGCGGCCGGTCCTGATTGGCTTTGCATCGGGCTGCCCCTCGATCCGGATCGTCGCGTTGCGGACCGGCCGGCCCAGCGCATCGATCACGCGGCCGAACACCCTCACTGTCGCAGCAGGTGTCGCGGGTTGATCGGGAGCGGGCTGCTCGGGTTGCGGCTGCGCGAGCGCGCTTCCCGCACCGAGCATCGCCAGCGTCACCGCCGTACGGTGCAGGAGCTTCATGAGGATTCGGGGCCAGGGTAGCAACGGACGTGCCCTCTGATGCAGCCCGCTGGCGGTCCGTTACGCGGATGTGACTGTCGGGCATTCCGACAGCTGTCTCTCGGAGCGACAGCTACGCGTGCGGCTTGCGGGCGCGCTTGTCGTCCTTGAGGGCGCCTTCTGCGCGCTCGGTGAGCTGCGCGTACGTCTCGTTCTCCAGCGCCTCGACCACACCGAAGCTCGCGGTGACAGTTCCGTCACAGAGCCTCGCATCGTTGACGTACTGGCGGCAGCGTTCCGTGAACGTCTTCGCGCCCTCGAGTGCCGTGCCGGGCATGAGGATCGCGAACTCGTCACCGCCCAGGCGGAACGACGCGTCCATCACACGCGTGTGCGTGTTCATGATCGTCGCGATCGAACGCAGGAGCTCGTCACCGGCCGCCTCGCCGAAGCGATCGTTCGCGGTATTGAAGCCATCGAGATCGAGCACCGCGAGGCTGAACGACTGGCCATAGCGCGTGCGGCGCGCGAGCTCGACCTCGACGCGCTCCTCGAACGCGCGGCGGTTGAGCAGACCGGTGAGCGCGTCGTGCGTGTTGTCGCGGCGCGGCTGCGGATAGCTTCGCGTGCGGTGCAGCGCGATCGAGACGATCGGCGCGAGCAGCTTCAGGGTCTCGATGTCCTCGTCCGTGAACGCACCGGCCTCGGAGCCGAGCGCGCCGAGCGCACCGACCGAGTACTCGCCGTGGAGCAGCGGCACGAAGATGCCGCCGCCGTTCTCCTCGCGGAACGGCTTGCGCTGCGCGACGGCCTTGCCGGCCGCGCTCGACTTCTGGGAGCGGCGGGTGCCCAGCTGCGGCTTCGCGCTGCCGGTCGCCGCACGGGTGACAACGTCGTCGTCACCCTCGACGAGCTCGCACACCGCGCCCGCCGACTTGGTCAGGCCGGTGACCCGCTCGACCACGAACCGCATGACCTCGTCACCGTTCATCCCGGCGCCGGCGATCGCGTTCTGCAGCTCGATGATGGCGAGCAGGCGCTCCGTCCTGGGTGCGGGTTCGCCCATGCCGTCCATGATACCGAAAATGCGAAGGGCCGGCTGTTGCGGCCGGCCCTTCGTTTCAGTGTAGGAAGTCCTTACTCGTAGTCGTGGCCGTGACCTTCGTGGCCACCGCCGCCCTTCTCGTCCTTCTTCGGCTTCTCGGCGATCAGCGTCTCGGTGGTCAGCATGAGACCGGAGACCGAGGCCGCGTTCTGGAGCGCCGTGCGAACGACCTTGGCCGGGTCGATGACGCCCGCCT
>JACCRC010000392.1 GCA_013813765.1 Deltaproteobacteria bacterium
CCACGAAGGCGACGCCCGCTCCGAAGGCGACGCCGGCTCCGAAGACTGCGCCAAAGACCGGCGGCTGATCTCAGCAGGCGTCTGAGGCGATCCATCGCGCTTCCCGCGAACGCCGAGCGTGGTAAACGAGCGGGGAATGAGGACGCTGACGTCTGTGCTCGGCAATTCGCAGCGCCTCGACGGCGGTGCGATGTTCGGCAACGCTCCGAAGCCGATGTGGGAGGGCTGGATCGCGCCCGACGAACACAACCGGATCCCGCTCGCGTGCCGCTGCCTCGTGATCAGGGACGGCAACAAGACGATCCTGCTCGAGACGGGCATCGGCGCGTTCTTCGATCCGAAGCTCCGCGAGCGCTACGGCGTCGTCGAGCCCCACCACGTGCTGGTGGAGTCGTTGGGAGCGATCGGAATCCGGCCGGAGGATGTCGATGTCGTCGTGTTCTCGCACCTGCACTTCGATCACGCGGGCGGTGCGCTGACGGCGTTCTCCGAGGGAGCGAACCCACAGCTCGTGTTTCCGCGAGCGATCTATGTGGTCGGTGCGGAGGCATGGCAGCGCTCGGTCGCGCCGCACGCGCGCGACAAGGCGAGCTTCATCCCGGGTATGACGAATCTGCTCGCCGGCAGCGGGCGGCTCGAGCTCGCGGCATCGGATCGCGCGGCGGCCCTGGGCAACGGGTTTCGGTTTCACCGCAGCTCGGGTCACACGCCCGGACTGTTGCTCACCGAGGTCGAGATGCCGGGCGGGCCAGTGCTGTTCGCGTCGGATCTGATCCCGGGCAAGGCATGGGTCCACCTGCCGATCACGATGGGATACGACCGCTTCCCCGAGCTGCTGATCGACGAGAAGGCGACGCTGCTCAGCGATCTGCTCTCGCGGAATGGCCGCCTGTTCTTCACGCACGACCCGGTGTTCGCGATGGGCAAGGTCGCGCGCGACGAGAAGGGGAAGTTCACGACGGTGGAAGATGTGTCGGTCGTGAAGGATCTCGCGAGCTAGAACCTGAACGACGAAGACCGCCGAGGAGCTCGGCGGTCTGCTGCGGCGAAGCGAGGCGATTCAGTTCGCGGCGCAGCTGGACTCGGACCAGCGACCGAGGAAGCCGCCGGCACCCTCGTTCGGACCGGCGAAGTACACGCCGTGGATCTGGCCGTGGTCACCGGCGCGGTCGAGCCAGCGCGCGACGAACTTGCCGTTCTCGAAGGTGCCCTTGAGGATTCCCTTGAACTGGCCGTCGCGGTCGATGAACTTGCCGAACATCACGGCGTCACCGTTCTGGCGCGTGCCGGCGATGCCGCGGATGTGACCGACGGGCTCACCATCCGAGTTGGCAACGATGCCGCGATACGCGTTCGCGTTGGCAGAGAGCGCGTGCCAGCGGCCGCGCAGGAAGCCGTGGTCGCACGCGTCGGCGCGACGATGACCGGCGACGACAACGCGGTTGCCGTCACCGACGTCGACAACGATCGGACCGTTCGCGAGCTGCGAGAGGTCGAGCGAGTGCGCGGTGCCGCCGTTCGGCGTGTACGTCAGCGTCAACGGAGTTGCGTTCGCCGCGTCGGGATCGAACACGGTGAGCACGAGGCCGTCGGCGTGCGGGCGGGTGACGGAGTCGAACGAGATGGCGTCGCGCGAGGTGCGGGGCAGCACGCGATCGGTCGCCTGCTCGAACGCGATCTTGCGGCGGACCAGCATGCCGCCACGCGAGAGGCGAAGCTCGCCGCTCCAGTCGCGACCCACCGTCGCGTCGCGATCGGCGGGCATGCGGCCCCACACGATCACGAGGTCGCGTGCGACCACGTTCGCACCCGGCGCGCCCATCGCGACGATCGTCGGATCGCTCGCCATCGGATCGGCCATGGCGGTGTCGCCCTCGATCTGTGCGGCCGCGTACGCGATGTCGTCGCCGAACATCGGGGCCTCGTCGCTGGTGTCGAGACCGCCGTTCTCGAGCTCGATCGCGTTGGCCACGTCGTCGGTGGTGGGCCTGGACGTCGAGTCATCGACGCAGGCAACAGCGGTGGCGGAGAGGAGAAGAGCAAGTGGAAGCTTGGCGCGCATCGGGGTGGCTCCTGGAAGGTTGGGAACGTCGAGGTTTCTGGGAGGGACCTAGAGCAACGTCCCTGCCAGGTTCCAAGTGCGCATGAGGATTGCGGGAATCCCTGGATGCGGTACCTCGAGGTTCCGAACGCAGGCCAGGTACAAACCGGGGCCGGTACCTCCAGGTACCGCCGCTATTTCTGCTGCAGCCGGAGCGTCTGACCGTCTGCGAGGTCGAACGCCTCGCGGTAAACGACCTCGCCGGTATCGGGCGCGAGGAGCTCGAGCACGTGCGGGCCGGCGGGCCACGATCTGCGGAACATGGGGGTCACGCCGATCGAGCGGCCGTCGATCTGGACGTTGAGGTACACGCCGCCGGGCTTGTGACGGATGTCGAGGAGGCCGGTGCCGGTGGCCTTCGGCGCTGCATCGATCACGGCGGCGGCCTCAGGTGCATCCTTGGGTACCGTCACCGGGCGCCCGGCATCGATGGGTGCCTTGCGTGGCGGGGCGTCGATCGGCGCGGGCGCGTCGGCGGGCTCGATGACGAGCGCGGCGTCGAGCGCGACGGGCGCGGCGTCGAGCGGTGCCGCTGCGATCTGCGCCGCATCGGTCGGCACACCGGCGTCGGCCGCGGGCTGGCTGCCGTTACGCGTGAGCACGACGCCGCCGATGACGAGCGCGAGCACGACCACGGCGAGCAGCACGGGCAGCACGAGGCTTCGGCGCGGCACGCGATCGAGCGAGCTGTCGGTGTCGGCGTTTGCAGGCAGGTGCGTGTCCTGCACCTGCGTGGCGGCGAGCACTTGCTCCCCGAGCTGCGTGACCTGACCGGTGGGCCGGCCGATCGGCGGGCTGGGTGCGTCCCTGCCGGCGATCACGCTGGCGAGCCACGCGCGGTGCGCTGCGCGTGGCATCGCGAGCTCGCGATCGGCCCATGATGCGAGGGTCTCGTCGCCGGCGTTCGCGATCACGCGCTCGAGCTCCTCGGCGAACTGCGCGGCGGTGGGCGTGCGGCGCTCGACATCGCGGTCGAGCGCGGCCATCACGACGGCATCGAGACCGGGGGGCATGGGCGCGCCACGGATCACCGAAGGTGGGCGGATGGGATGGTGCTCGACGGCACGGGCGACCGCGTAGATCGAGTCGCCATCGAACAGGATCTGACCGGTGAGCAACTCGTGGAGCACGACCGCGAGCGAGAAGATGTCGCTGCGGCGGTCCATCGACTCGTTCTTGACCTGCTCGGGGGACATGTAGGGCGGCTTGCCCTTCACGGTGCCGAACTCCGTGACGGGTGCTTGCCGGTTCTTGACGAGCGCGATGCCGAAATCGATGACCTTCACGTGGCCGTCGAAGCCGAGCATCAGGTTGTCGGGGCTGATGTCGCGGTGAACGAGACCGAGCAGGTGGCCGGCGGAGTCCCGGACCTCGTGTGCGGCGTGCAGGCCGCGCGCGGCCTCGGCGATGGCGCGCGCGGCGATCGCGGGTGGAAGCGACGCGTCGGCGAGTGCGCGGAGCGAGTTGCCGGCGACGTACTCCATCACCATGTAGAGCGTGCCGGCCTCCTCGCCGAAGTCGTGCACGGTCGCGATTCCGGGGTGATTGATGCGCGCGAGGATCGCGGCCTCGTCGAGGAACATCGCGCGCACGGCGGGCGTGCTGGCGTACTCGGCGCGGATCGTCTTGATCGCAGCGACCTGCTCGTAATTGCCGGGACCCTTCTTGCGGCCGAGCAGCACGCTGCCCATCCCGCCCGACTTCAGCTCGTGCAGGATCTCGTAGGCGCCGAACCGGGTGATCATTCTGGGTCGCTGTCGTCGCCGGGCCGCTCGACGATACCGTGCTTGTAGAGCAGCTCGCGGAAGTGCCGGCGCGACAGGCCCGCGTGCTCGGCGGCGCGCGTGACGTTGCTCGCGTTCGCGGCGAACACGTTCGCGACATAGCGCCGCTCGAATTGATCGTTCCAGCGCTCCTTCGCTTCCTTGAACGGAAGCGCCGTGTCGACGACCTCGGAGAGCTGGCCCTGCGGTGCACCGGAATCGAGCCACAGCCGCAGCTCGCGGAAGCTCGCGTTGGGTCCGGATAGCGCCCACGCACGCTCGAGCACGTTGCGCAGCTCGCGGACGTTGCCGGGCCAGGCGTGACGGCGCATGCGCTCGAGGTTGTCACCGTCGATCAGGCCGGGGTTCGCACCGCGGCGCGTGTAGAACGTGCCGATCAGGTGCGGCAGATCCTCGAGACGATCGCGCAGGGGCGGCAGCGCGACGTGGACCACGGCGAGCCGGTAGAACAGATCGAACCGGAACTCCTTCGCGGCGACCATCCGCGACAGATCGCGGTGCGTCGCGGCGACGACGCGAGTGTCGACGTTGACGGGGCGATCGGCCCCCAGCGGCTGGACAGTCTGCGCCTCGAGCACGCGCAGGAGCCTGGACTGGGCTGCGAGCGGGAGCTCGCCGAGCTCGTCGAGGAACAGGGTGCCGCCGCTCGCCTCGACGAACGCGCCCTTGCGATCTCGATCCGCGCCGGTGAACGCGCCGCGCACGTGGCCGAACAGGTGCGAGTCGATCAGGTTCTCGGCGATCGCGCTGCAATCGACGGTGACGAACGCGCCGGCCTTCCGGTTCGATGCGTCGTGGATCGCGCGGGCGGCGAGCTCCTTGCCGGTTCCGGACTCGCCTTCGATGAGCACGGTGGCATCGGTCGGCGATGCCATCTCGAGCACGGCGAACAGCTCGCGCATGGCCACCGAGCTGCCGGCCATGGCGCCGAAGTGATCCTTGTCGCTGGGTGGGAGCGACGGCGCGTCGCCCGCTGAGAGGCGGACGCTCGTGCCGCCGAACTTCACGGTGGCACCCGCAGGGACCACGAGCTCACCGACCTTCGTGCCCTGCCACCAGGTGCCGTTCGTCGAGCCCAGGTCCTTGATGCGGATGCCATCGGGAACGATCGAGAGCTCCGCATGTCGGCGTGAGACCTGCGGATCCGTCAGCACGAGCTCGCACCCACTGTGGGCACCCACCACGATCGGCCGGGCGCCGAGCGCGACCACCTGCGTGTTCCCCGCCGACTGGCCCAGGACTTGAAGCGTGTACGAGCGTGCAGCCGTACGACCTTTCGTCGCCGTCATGGCCAAGCCGGTCTGGAGCACCGTCCGCCGGTCCAGCGTCACCACGCGAGTCTAACCTGATACCGTGCGCGCCGATGCGGTTCGCGGTCGTGCTCGTGATCGGTGCCGTGTCGGCGGCGTGCGGGGACGACCTGTCGGTCGCGGTTGACGTCACGCATCCGGGGCCGGTCGCGAAGACTGTCATCTCGGTCTACGAGTCCGAGTCCGTGGACTGCACGAAGATCGAGTTCGGCGACCTCGACGAGGATGCGCTCGCATCGGCGCTCGTCGCCGAGGAGATCTACGGCCCGGATGGCGCGCGGGTGACGGGCGATCTCGATGGCCTCTCCCGCACCGAGCCGAAGGCGATCGTCGCGCGCGGTTACGACGACACCGGCTTTCTGCTTTCTGGTGGCTGCACGATGAAGGGCGTCGTCAAGGGCAAGGACCGTGTCGCGGTCGAGACGGTGTCGTCGATGATCGTGTCGATCCTCGCGGAGACGCCGGACCCGTATCAGATCGCCGTGCTGGCAACGAAGCCCGACGGCACGTTCCTCAACAAGCGCGAGGTGTCGTGGCACGTCTACGCGCCGATCGGCACCGAGCCGCTCGCGCCGAGCCTCGCCGTGAAGGTTGGAGACTCCGAGTGGCAACCGCCGCGTGGCGCGTGCACGAACGCGAACGGCGTCGCTCGCCTGCACCCGGTGCCACCGTCGTTGATCGGTGGGTTCGCGACGCGGATCCGCGCATCATGGGCGGCCAACACGCTGCCGCTCGAGAGCGCGCTGTCGAAGGCCGACGTGACGCTCGGCTATCCACTGCGGCCGCCCGCGACGACGAAGCACGCGTGCGCGGTGAAGGTCTCGGCGAACCAGCGCCGGCTCGTGTGCCTCGACAGCGACATCGGTGGCAATCCGATCGCTCGCGAGCTCTCGATCAGCGTCGGTGCCGGCCGCGCGAACCTCGTGTCGACCGGGACGGTCGGCCTGGCGACGCCGCCGATCGGTGTGTTCGCGAAGCCCGGTGCGACCAACGGTGACTTCGACGTGTTCGTGATCGACACGAACGGCATTCAGCGCGCGGTGTTCTCGTCGGCAGCGGTGTCGCCCACGCTGTGCGGCGGGTGCACCGTCGTGGACTTCCTCTACATGCCGTCGTGCAACGCGCCCGACAATGTCGCGAAGATCGTGCTGCAGACCAATACGTCGGCGCTCGGCGTGATGCAGGCCAACGGCGGCATGATGGTGCCGCTCGGCACGTTCGCGGACATGCAGATCTCGGATCTGACGTTGAAGAGCGCGGGTTGCGTCAACCAGATCAGTCCGATGTCGACGAAGCTCGATCGCCAGGTCGTGGTGTTCGACGTGACCGCGACTGACGGCACGAAGCTGACGCGCGGCTTTTACAACTGCGACCCCAGCGGTTGTAACAAGCTCCTGCTGCCCGTTCCCGAGGGTGGCGTCGCGTTCGCGACGTCGACCACCGGCGAGCGCCGCCTCGTCGGGCCATCGCTCGATGCGACCGGCCTCGTGATGAGCTCGTGGGTGATCCGGCCGACGTTCGACGCGGCGACACGAATCGATCTCCTGCTCGAGCGCGACCGGCTTCCTGCCGCGCAGGTGCCTCACGACGTCGTGGTGGGCAAGCTCGACGACGACGCCGGCTTCGACTTGATCTGGGACATCCCCGCGAACCGCGGCACCACGCTCCAGCTCGCGTACTCGCGGATGGCCGGCGATCAGCGGCTCGAGGTCGTCGCACCGATCACGAATCTCCAGACCGATGATCTGATCCTCGAGGATCTCTCCGGCGACGGGCACCCCGAGCTCGTGCTCGTCTCGGCGCTCGGCTCCGGCATGCTGAACACGACGCCCGTGATCGTGATCCCGACCCACGTGCCGCCTGCGCCCACCACGACCGTCGCCGAAGACTGCAAGTGATCCGGACGGCCGTCATCGTCCTGGCGCTCGCCGCCTGCGGCCATGCGACGAAGCCGGCACCACAGCCACCCGCATTCGACACCGCGGCGCTCGCGGCGGAGATCGAGGCGGAGCAAGCCGAGCTCGCGACGATCATTCACCGTGATCGCGAGGACTGCCCTGCCCTCGCCGCGAATCTGAAGGCGCTGTTCGCGCGGATGTCCGCGAGCTTCGCGCGCGCACGGGATGCGCAGAAGGATCCGGAGATCGCGAAGCGGCTCACGACGGATCTGAAGCGCTACGACGCCGCGGCGGCTGAGCGAGAGAAGGCGATGGAAGCCGACCTCACGGTGGACTCGCCGTGCGTGCGAGATCAGGGCGTGCGCGCCGTACTGATGACGATGCCCACGCTGTGACGCGACGACGTCGGCGTGGCAGGATGCGCCCCATGTCGCGCGTGTGGTCCGTCGCGCTCGTCGCGTTGAGCATCCTCACCGCGTGCCCGCAACCCGCCCCGGCCCCCGTGCCGCTGGTGCCGACGCCGTCGACGCCCGTCGCCGTCGCCGATGCGGCGCCCGACGGCCCGCTCGATCTCGACCTGCCCCGCCTCGCCGCGCGGGCGACGAAGCTCTACCAGGACGTGGCCGTCGCGTTCGCCGAGGCTGGCGAGGACTGCGCCGCCGCCGCCTCGAAGCTCGCCGCGCTGCAGACGGCCTACGCCGACGTCGTCACCGCGAACGCGAAGGTCCTGCACGAGGGCCGCGCGCGCGAGCTGAGCGGCGCGCTCGAACCGCACGCCGACGCGCTCGACACCGCGGCGAAAGCGATCGTCGGCTCGAAGACGATGTCGAAGTGCTCGCCCGATCGCGCGTTCACCGACGCGTTCGACAACCTCGTCGGAGCGCCGCCGTGAGCCCCGCGGTTGTGCAAGAAAGGGGTCCGACCCCATTGGTGCGCGACTCGTGCAGAAAAGGGGTCCGACCCCATTTCTTCTCTGGAGCGCGCCCGTGACGCGACGCGCTTATCGACTCTGGATCATCGCCGTCGCGCTCGGCGCCAGTGTTGCGCTCTCGCTCGCGCAACCCGCGGGCTCGGGATCGACAGGTTCGTCGGCGCCGCCGATCTCCGGTAGCGCAGCGACCGCTACGGGTTCGGGTGCACCGTCCGTCGGCTCGGGCTCGGCGACGAAGCTGGGGTCCGGCGCCAGCGCTGGCTCCGCAGGTTCGGGAACGGCCGCGAAGCCGGGGTCGGGTTCGGCAACGGCGCCGGGCTCGGCGACGGCTTCGGGTTCAGGATCGGCATCGGGTTCGGCCGCGCAGTCGGGGTCGGCCGCGAAGTCGGGTTCGGGTTCTGCGCTCGGTTCTGGTTCGGCATCGAGTTCAGCAGCGACGTCGGGTTCGGCGACAGGATCGGGCGCGGGTTCGGGTTCGGTCTCTGCATCCGGTTCGGGTTCGGCCGCGAAGTCGGGTTCGGGTCCCGGTGCAGCAGCAGCATCGAGTGCGGCGACGACATCGGGCTCGGCCGCGACGTCGGGTTCGGGTTCGGTCTCTCCGTCCGGTTCGGATTCGGCGACGGGGTCGGCATCGGGTTCGGCAGCGACGTCGGGTTCGGCGACAGGATCGGGTGCGGCGACGGCGCCGGGCTCCACCTCGACGTCGGGTTCCGGTTCGGTCTCTGCATCCGGTTCGGGTTCGGCCGCGAAGTCGGGTTCGGGTCCCGGTTCAGCAGCAGCATCGAGTGCCGCGACGGCATCGGGTTCTGCCGCTACGTCGAGCGCCGGTTCCGGCTCGGCAACAGACTCGGGTTCGGCGACGGGGCCGGAGTCGGGTTCGGGAAGCGCCGTCGACGCCGCTCCTGGCGCGCAGGTCGGCTCCGCGCTCTCGACGGGATCGGCGGAACCCGTTGGCTCGGGCCAGGTCGATTCGACAGCCGAGCCCCCTCCGACGGTAGCGGCGGAGGCGACAGCGGAGACGACGGCCGAAAGCTCGTTGTTCGCGATCAAGGTGATCGGCGGACTGATCGCGCTGGTGGCGCTCGCATACCTCGGCGGTCACCGGAGGGTCGTTCGGTTCGAGGAGCGGCTGGGCATCAGCGGCGTGATCACGGCGGGGTTTCCGTTCATCGCGCTCGGCTTGATCGCGAGCCTGCCATCGGTGGGCATCCTCAGCGGGGAGGTGCTGGATCGGCTCCGACCAGTGCTGCACTTCGGGCTGGGCTGGCTGGGCTTCATCATCGGAGCGCAGCTGGACATCCGCGTGCTCGACCGCGTACCGAAGGGCACGGCGTATCTGATCCTCGTCGAGGCGCTGGGACCGTTCGGGATCACGGCCGCGGGTTGCGGTGCGGTGATGATCGCGTTCGGTCTGTCGTGGGACGACCCGGCGGTGTGGCGTGACGTGATCCTCCTCGGCGCGGCTGCCGCGATGACGGCGCCACGCAAGTTCCGCGGGTTCGCGAACCGCACATGGCACGAGGGTCGCGGCGTCGACATCCTGCTGGGTCAGCTCGACGAGCTGGTCGGCGTGATCGGCCTGTTGTTCATCACCGCGTACTTCCGCGACACCACGGCGAGCAGCTGGCAGATCCCGAACACGGCGTGGGTGTTCGTGTCGCTCGGGCTCGGCGTCGCGATCGGCGTGTTGATCTTCGCGATGGTCCGCGTGCCGCAATCGAACGCGGAGTTCCTCGCCGTCGTTCTCGGCGCCATCGCGTTCGCGTCGGGCCTCGCGGGATATCTGCACCTGTCACCGATCGTGATCTGCTTCCTGGCGGGCGTGCTGGTGACGAACTTCCCGAACGACCAACGCGACTCGATCTTCCGCATCCTCAATCACCTCGAACGGCCGGTGCACCTGCTGTTCCTGATCATCGCCGGTGCCGTGTGGGACGTGTGGGACTGGCGCGGCTGGGCACTGGTGCCGTTGTTCGTCGTCGGCCGCGTGCTCGGCAAGTACGTGGGCGTGATCGCGTCGAAGGCCGTGGTCGGAAAGCTGCTGCCGTCGGGGTTCGCGGATCAGCGGCAGATCGTCGTGCCGATGTCGGCGCTGTCCATCGCGCTCGTGATCAGCGTCGGCAGCCTCTATTCGGACGCCGGTCTGACCTGGATCATCACCGCGGTCATCGGTGGCTCGCTCGTCTCCGAGCTCCTCGTGCAAGCCACCAGCTCCAAGGACCGAGGAATTCCCGCGCCGATCGACGAGCTGGAACGATCCGCACCGATCGACGAGCTCGAGGAGGAGCAGTCGAGCTCCGTCGACGGACCGATCTATCGCGACGAGCCGGCCGCACCGACACGCGCCCCGACTCCGCCGCCGAGCGACAAGGGGACGAAGCAATGATCTCGCTGCTGCTCCTGCTCGCGGTCGCGGGGCTGATGCAGGCCGCGCGCACCTTCTCCCTCGAAGTCGGATCGGGCGGCACCGAGCTCGCGTTCGGCTTCCTGCTGCTCGCTGCCTACTTCACCGGCCGCGTGGTCAGCCAGTTCCGGCTGCCGAAGCTGACCGGCTGGCTCCTCGCCGGTGTGCTCGCCGGCCCGTTTGTCCTGGACCTGGTGACTCGCGAGATGGCGGGGTCGCTGCGCGTCGTCAACGGTGTCGCCACCTGCATTCTCGGACTGGTCGCGGGTAGCGAGCTCAACCTCAAGCGTGTGCGGCCGGTGGCCCGCACGCTGCGCTGGGTCACCGTGATCGCCCTGATCGGATCGATGGTGGTGCTCGCCGGCGTGCTGTTCCTGATCCGTCCGATGTTGCCGCTGTTCGCGGACATGACGACCACGCAGAGCGTCGCCGTGTGTCTGTTGATCGGCGTTGCCGTCTCGCCGCAGTCGCCCGCCGTCGTGATGGCCCTGCTCGCGGAGACCAAGGCAGACGGTCCGCTGAGTCAGTTCATGCTCGCCGCCGCGGTCGTGTCCGACCTCGTCGCGGTTCTCTGCTACTCGATCGCGGCCGCGGTCGCCGGCGTGGTGATCGGCGGCGGCGTCGACGTCCTGGGGACGGCGCTCTCGGTCGGTTGGGAGCTGCTCGGGTCCGTGGCGTTCGGCGCGGTCATCGGCGGCGTCATCGGCGGCTTCTTGAGGACCGTCAAGCAGGGCGCATCGATGTTCGCGCTGATGATCTGCATCGTCGTCGCCGAGATCGGAACGATCATCCATCTCGACCCGCTCGTGGTGATGCTCGCCGCAGGCATCTGGCTCGAGAACTTCTCGCGCGCCGACGCGAGCGACCTGCTGCACGGCTTCGAGAGCGCGCAGCTGCCCGTGTTCATCGTGTGGTTCGCGCTCGCCGGGACGCGCCTCGATCTCGTGCAGCTCTCGCAGACGATCGTACCC
Organism: Deltaproteobacteria bacterium; assembly: GCA_013813765.1. Lineage (GTDB taxonomy): Bacteria > Myxococcota_A > Polyangia > Haliangiales > Haliangiaceae > JABFXX01. The sequence goes on from JACCRC010000392.1 coordinate 11,400, forward strand.
GTGCTCATCCTCGCCGCCGTACGCGCCGGCTGGTACTACGCCGGCACCACGGTTGCCTGCCGGTACACGGGCGCCTCCCCGGTGGTCGCGCGGTTCGCGTGGATCGGCCTCGTGCCGCAGGCAGGTCTCTCGCTCGCCCTGATCGTGGTCATCCAGAAGACGTTCCCGACGTTTGGAACCGAGGCCGCCGTGATCCTGCTCAGCGTGCTCGCGGTCAATCAGATCGCATCGCCGATCGCGCTGCGGATCGCGCTGATACGCAGCGGCGAAGCAGGAAAGAAGCAAGGCGGCGACTTCGCCGCCGGCGAGCACTAACCGACGCGCTTCGCAGAGCGCAGCAGCACGGTCGCGAGCTCCTGCGCGTCGAACCACACGCCGTGCTTCGTGCACGAGTCGATCGCTACGTTGTAGAGCAGCAAGGTTCGCATCTTCGTGCACGTCGGGCACGGCAACGGCTGTCGCGCATCGGTCTGGAACGGCAGCTGGAGCGGTTCCGGCGGGTTCTGCGCGGGCACGACTCTGTCGAGTCGCGATAGATCACTTCTTGTGCTCCGCCTCGAGCTCGGCACGCGCCACCTCGAGCGCGGCGCGCTCCTTCTCGCTCGGCGTCGGATACGCGATCGGCAGCTGCTCGAGCGTGTCAGCGATGATCTCCGCGACCGCTCGCCGCATGTAGCTCTTCGAGTCGGCGGGAATCGCGTACCACGGCGCCCACGGCTTGCTCGTCGCGCGCAGGGCCGCCTGGTACGCGGCCATGTACTCGTCCCACCGCTTGCTCTCCGCCAGATCGCCCGCGTTGAACTTCCAGTTGTCGTTGGGATCCTGGATCCGCTCGAGCAACCGCGCGTGCTGCTCCTTCTGCGAGACGTTGAGGAAGAACTTGAGGACCACGCAGCCGTTGCGGGCCCAGTGCTTCTCTGCCGCGTTGATCGACTCGAACCGCTCCACCCACAGGTCCTCGAGCGTGCTGGGCTTGCGCGGCAGGCGCTGCCCTTCGAGGTATCCAGGGTGGACGCGCACGACGAGCACCTCTTCGTAGTGGCTCCGGTTGAAGACGCCGATGCGGCCGCGCTCGGGGAGGCTCCGCTGAATCCGCCACAGAAAGTCGTGGTCGAGCTCGTCGTGGTGAGGCGCCTTGAACGAATAGACCTGGCAGCCCGTCGGGTTCAGGCCCGTCAACACGGCGCGGATGGTGCCGTCCTTGCCAGCAGCGTCCAGGGCCTGGAACACGAGCAGCACCGAGTACCGATTATCGGCGTAGAGCTTGTGCTGCACCTTCGCCAGCCGCTCGATCGCGGCGTCGAGCGAGTCGACGTTCTGCGCCTTCCCCGGGTTCTCCGCGGGTTTCGTCGATGCCTTCGAGATCTTGAAGGAGTCGTCGAACGGAACGAGGTACGGGCTCTCGACGGGCTCGAACAGGATCGGTTTGGCCATCGCGGGGACGATAGCGCTGTGCTCTGTGACAACTTCGGTAGAAATCCAAGAATGTGAGGTGACGGGAAGGTAATCCGGAAGTGACAGGGTAAGGTGCGCGTCCCATGGCGACGACGACCACGACTGAAACGAAGATCGAAGCAATGCCCTATTCAGAGAGCGACAAGCTCGGCCCGCTCGGAGCGAAGATCTCCGCCCTTGAAGATCCCGCCGAGCTGCGGAGCGCGCTGCTTCGCGAGTTCCACGAGGCCGTGCAGACCGCGAAGCAGGCGGTCGCTGCCGTCGATCGCAGCTCCACCGAGGCGGTGCACGGTGCCCGCAAGGGCCTGCGTCGCGCACGCGCAGTGCTCGAGCTCCTCGAGGGCGCGCTCCCGAAGAGCGAGCGCCGCGCCGTGGGCAAGGCTCTGCAGGAAGCTCGCCGCGCGCTGTCGGTCTCGCGCGATCACGCGGTCGCCCCGCAGACCCTCGCCGGCCTGCCGCTCGGCGACGAGGACCGCGCCACCGCGAAGCGCGTCCTCGATAACGCCGCCGAGGCGCTGCCCGCCGTGCAGGAGATCAAGCAGCTGCTCGCCGAGAGCGCGGCACGCGCTGCAGCGCAGGGAGAAGCGCTCGAGGCAGCACTACCCGCCGAGATCACGTTCGAGACGCTGCTCGACGGCATCCGCGGCGTCTACTCCGAGGCTCGCCACGCTCACGGCGCGAGCAAGCGCTCGAAGCAGTGGTTCCACACGTGGCGGCGCCGCTCGAAGGAGCTCGCGTACCAGCTCGACATCGTGTGCGCGCACGCCGGTCCGCGCGTCCACGCGATCCACTCCGAGCTCGAGGGCCTGACCGACACGCTCGGCCCCGCCGTCGACCTCGTCATGGTCCGCGAGTACGTCACGACCTTCAGCCAGGGCGTCGGAGCCGACGAGCTCGCGAACCTCAAGTGCGCGATCGATGCGCAGCTCGACGACCTGATGAAGGCGACGCGCAAGGCCGGCCGCGACACGTTCGAGCAGAAGCCGAAGAAGTTCGCGAAGCGGATCGCGAAGGCGATCAAGCGCGATCTCGCGCCGCCTGACGACCACGACCACCACGACCACAACGGCGACGCTTCTTAACGCGCACTCACTCTCGGATCGGCGCCCTGGAACAGCACGACGCGCGCACCGATGCTCGCGATCGCCTCCTCGGTCGCGGTCGCGTAGCGCGCACCGACCATCACCGCGATCGGCCGGTCATTGACCGCGAGCACGATCCGCTCGAGCGACGCCTCCGCGCGCGCATCAGGCCGCCACCCCCCATCCGTGGTCCACGCGGTCCCCGCCTCGACGGTGACATCGGCGACGGTCAGCCCGTTCTTCGACTCCGCGTGGAGGTTCGCGACCCCCGCCGAGAACGGCGCGACGACGTGGTGCCCGAGCACGATCGCCGGCTGGCTCGTGACAGAGACCTCCCAGCGCGCGATCGGACCGACCGCGAGCCGCTTCTTGAAGTCGCGCGAGCGCCACAGATCGATCAGCGCCGCGGTCTTCACGATGCCGAGATCGAACGTGCCGGTCCCGCGTCGGTGCAGCCGCCCGGCCTCGATGAGGCCACCGATGTCGAACGGCAGGAAGATCTTCTTTGGCGTGCCGAACGGCAGCACGAGGTGGCCGTCGCGGGTGTGGCGCAGGAACCGTCCGCGATAGAGCACGCCGGTCACACCGATCGCGCCGCCTGCGCTGACCACCTCGCCGATCTGGTGCTCGAGCTTCCACTGCAGATCCGGATCGTCCTCGAAGTGGATCACCTGACGCAGCGACAGCGCGCCGCCGAAGCCATCGCTGCCCGCCGTGATCGACAGCCGGTTTCCCGGATCGAAGCACACCGGATAGCGCGTGCCGGCCTTCAGCTTCGTGCACGACTCGGCGCGCGCGGGCACCGCTGCCAGCACGAGCGCGAGCGCGGCTAGAGATGCGAGCGCGGCGGTGCCCACAGGCTGAACCTGAGCCCGGCGTCCATCACGAACGCCCACTGGTCCGGTAGGCCGGGGATGTCATCGCGCTTCTCGCCGCCCATTGCGAGCTTCAGCGACAGCGGCTGGTCGTTGATCGCGAGAACGATCGCCTCGTACTGCAGCTTCGCCTTCATCCGCTGGGCGAGCTTGCCGGTCGCGCCCATCTCGACGAAGTAGCGGGGAAGCTCGTGATCGAGCTCGAACCGCAGGTTGTGGAAGCCGTCGTCGTCGAGGGTCACGTCGAGCTCGAGCGCTGACTGCGCGACCAGCGCCGAGTGATAGCCGGTGACCTCGTCGCGCTGTCCCTCGAGGCCGAGGCCCGTGCGGAAGCGCAGGAACGAGCCGAGGTCCGCGCTCTGCCACAGATCCAGCGTGACCATCGCGGTCGCGTGCTTCCACAGCTGTGCGTTGCCGCGCGAGGTGCGGTGCAGCTCGAGACCGCCGACCTCGGTCCACATGCCGATGTTCAGCGTCAGGTCGTGGCGCTGCGGCTCGCCGACGAACGTCGTGATCCGCAGCAGCGGATCGAGGAAGCGATGAGACAGGTCGTACTGCGCGAGCACGAGCTCGGAGCTGAACGGCTCGAGGTGCACGCCGCCCTCGACGAACCGCAGCCGATGCATCGTGCGGTCATTCTTGATGTTCAGCACGAGCAGGCCGAAGTCGAGCGAGGTGCGCGTGCTCTCGAGCGGGTTCTCGAGGATCTTCTTTGGCGTGTACGCAGCGCCGAAGTAGATCCGCTTCCTGAGATCGAAGTTGATCTGGAACACGCGGCCGCGGTCGTCTCGCGTGTAGCCGTGCGGCGCATCGGCGCGCCCCGGCACGAACTTGTAGCCGGCGGCCGCGAGCGCCGCGCGATCGAATGGATCGAACGAGCAGTCCTTCGCGCGCTCGAGGGGCTTCCCGCGATCACCGTCGACGCCGAGCTCGTCGGACGCCGCATAGAGGCACTGCTTCGTCACGTGATCGCACTGGATTCGCCAGGTACGACCTTCGGTGTCCTTCGCGCACTCGACGGGGCGGTCGCGCTCCATCATCGGTAGATCGGCGAGCGCCACTGCGGGCAGACCGATGGCGATCGCCGCGAACGCGACGCAAGGTGCCCTCATGGTCGGCAGCGCTCGTGCAAGGGATGCACCACGGATCCGCGTCGCACCTTCGGTGGCTTGAAGCGTGCGACCTGTGCCGCTGCGTGACACGTGTTGCCCGTGCGCAACATTTCTCAACGCGTGCGCTCGATCAGCTCGGCCGTGAGCTTGCCCTCGGTCGTCGTGATCTCGATGCGCGCCGGTACGTGGTCGTCGGTGATCGCGAACCAGATCGAAACCGATCCGAGTCCCGCGATCCGGCAGTCGACGCGGAACATGCTGGTCCCCGAGAGCTCCGTCAGGTTCGGCTGTGCGACCTCGAGCCGATACAGCTGACCCGCGACGAGGATCGGCAGCACACCGGCCTTCGCATCCTGCGAGACCCACGCGCGCAGGAGCCCGAGCGCCGAGTGGATCGTGTGCACGCCGGGCACCGACACGACGGGCTTCCCGTCGATCATGTAGGACTTCGCGTCGAACACCGCGTCGATCACGGTGGTCTTTCCCTCGAGCACCAGCGTCTCGTGCGCGGTCGCAGTCCGCGCGTTCTCCACATCGATCGTCGTGGCGAGCTCGTGGCGCAGCGAGGTGATCGTGCTCGCGAGCACGCCGGTCTCGACGCGACTCGTGACCTGCTGATCGCCGACCATCAGCTCGGCGCGCGCGATCGAGAACCCCTTCGCCTGCACATCCCAGATCATCCGCTCGCCCGGCACGAGCAGCAGCTCTCCGGCTGTCAACGGTGCCGTCGGCCGGACCACCGCCACGAGCTCCGGAAGCTCGGGCGGGCGGAAGCTTCCGCGGCCAGCACAACCCGAGAGCGTGAGGACGACGAGGAGGACGAGGCGCATCGCACGCGGCCCTGCAAGAACCGTGGTAAACGCTCTCCCATGTCGAAGGTCCTCATCATCGGTGCAGGTGGTGTCGGTGGCGTCGTCGCGCACAAGGCGGCAATGGAGAAGACGCACTTCTCCGAAGTCATGCTCGCCAGTCGCCGGCTCGCCCCGGTCGAGAAGCTCGCCGCCGAGATCGAGCAGATGCACGGCCGGAAGATCCAGACCGCGCAGGTCGATGCCGATGACGTGCCGGCGCTGACGAAGCTCCTCCAGGAGTATCAGCCGAAGGTCGTGATCAATGTCGCCCTCCCCTACCAGGACCTCCACATCATGGATGCGTGCCTGGCCGCGGGCGTCGACTACCTCGACACCGCGAACTACGAGCCGCCCGACGTCGCGAAGTTCGAGTACTCCTGGCAGTGGGCATATCAGGATCGGTTCGCGAAGGCCGGCCGGATGGCCGTGCTCGGCTCCGGCTTCGATCCCGGCGTCACGAACGTGTTCTGCGCGTACGTGCAGAAGCACCTGCTCGACGAGATCCACTACGTCGACATCGTCGACTGCAACGGCGGCTCGCACGGCAAGGCGTTCGCGACGAACTTCAACCCCGAGATCAACATCCGCGAGATCACCGCACGGGGCCGCTACTGGGAGAACGGCGAGTGGAAGGAGACTGATCCGCTGTCGGTCTCGAAGATCTTCGACTACCCCGGCGTCGGCGAGCGGAAGAGCTTCCTGCTCTATCACGAGGAGCTCGAGTCCCTCGCGAAGAACCTGAAGGGCCTGAAGCGCATCCGGTTCTGGATGACGTTCGGCGAGTCGTACCTCAAGCATCTCGAGGTGATGCAGAACATCGGCATCACGCGGATCGACGAGGTCGAGTACGACGGCAAGAAGATCGTTCCGATCAAGTTCCTCCGCGCGCTGCTCCCCGATCCCGCGTCGCTCGCTGCGAACTACACCGGCAAGACGTCGATCGGCTGCCTCTGCGAGGGCATCAAGGACGGCAAGCCGAAGCGCTACTTCATCTACAACATCTGCGACCACGCGGAGACCTACAAGGAAGTCCGCGCGCAGGCCGTGTCCTACACCACGGGCGTTCCGGCGGTGACCGGCGCGGTGATGATGGTCAGCGGAAAGTGGAAGGGCACCGGCGTGTTCAACATGGAGCAGCTCGATCCCGATCCGTTCCTCGAGGACGTCGGCAAGCGCGGCCTGCCCTGGCACGTCGAGGAGCGCTAGTTGTCAGCTGGTGCCTCGCTCGGCGGCGACGTCGCCCGGGCGATCGATGTCACGGGCCTCGAGACGCCGTGCTTCGTCACCGACCTCGGTGCGCTCGAAGCGAATCTCAAGATCCTCGCCGAGATCCAGCAGCGCGCGGGATGCACGATCCTGCTCGCGCTCAAGGGCTTCGCACAGTGGTCGACGTTCTCGCTCGTGAAGAAGTACCTCGCCGGCGCGACGAGCAGCTCGGTCGCCGAGGCCCGGCTCGCACGCGAGGAGCTCGGCGGCCAGGTCCACGCGTACGCGCCCGCGTACTCCGACGG
>JACCRC010000420.1 GCA_013813765.1 Deltaproteobacteria bacterium
CCGCGCTGCGCCAGCTTCGCGGCCATCACGCGCAGCCGGTTCTTGCGCGCGACGCGCACGGCGGTGAGGCGGTCCTCGAGGGCGGCCCAGTCACCACCGCGATCGAACGCGAGCACGTGCACGGTGCGGCCCGCGTCGTCGCACGACAGCTCGACGGCGCGGATCGAGCGCGCGTTCGCGACCGCGACCCCGGTCCCCGCGCAGGTGTCGTGATCGGTCAGCGCGAAGACCTCGACGTGGCGCTCGGCGGCGCGGGTCGCCACCCGCTCGGGCGCCTCGGTCCCGTCGGAGCACGTGGAGTGGCAGTGCAGCTCGAACCGCATGCGCTTCTATAGCAGCTCCGGCGCGGTGCCACCGTCGGTGCGCCGCCCGGCGTGCCGCTCGTGGGATATGTAGGCGCGGTACCGTTCGGGCGGCTCTGCTAGAATCGCTGCTGGATGGGAACTCTGGGGGCGCAAGCGCCGGCACGCCTGGGTCGTTACGAGCTGCTCGCTCGGATCGCGACGGGAGGCATGGGCGAGATCTTCCTCGCGCGGCTCGAGGGTGCGGCGGGCTTCGAGAAGCTGTTCGTCGTCAAGCGCATCCTGCCGCACCTCGCGGACGATGCGCGCTTCCGCGGCATGCTGATCGCCGAGGCGCAGATCTCGTCGAAGATGTCGCACGCGAACATCTGCCAGGTCTACGAGCTCGGCGAGACCAACGGCCAGCTCTACATCGTCATGGAGTACCTCGAGGGCATCACCGTCCTCCCGCTGCTGCGGCGGTCCTCCAAGACGGGCCTCGCGCTCGACTTCGGGTTCGTCGGGGGCGTCCTCCAGCAGACCACCGATGCGCTCCACTACGCGCACGAGCTCAAGGATCGCAACGGCGAGTACATGGGGATCGTCCACCGCGACGTCACGCCGTCCAACGTCTTCCTGACCGACTCCGGTGTCGTCAAGGTCCTCGACTTCGGCATCGCCAAGGTCAAGGACGCGACGGCTCATACCCAGACCGGCACGGTGAAGGGCAAGTACGCGTACATGGCACCCGAGCAGCTGCGCGGCGCGTCCGTGGATCGCCGCGCCGACGTGTTCGCGCTCGGCATCGTCACGTACGAGATGCTGGCGCTGCGCCGGCTGTTCCAGCGCAAGACCGATTACCTGACGTTCCGCGCCGTGATGGAGCAGCCGATCCCCGACGTCCGTCGCTACCGTCCCGACGTTCCCGCCGAGCTGGCCGACGCCCTCAACCGTGCGCTCGACCGCGAACCCGAGCGCCGGTTCGCGACCGCGCGGCAGTTCGGCAGCGCGATCCTCGACGCGCTCTCCGCCGTGAAGCGCCCGTGGACCCAGGGCGAGATCAGCGACTTCATCCGCACGCGCTTCTCCGAGGACCTCGACAAGCAGACCTCGGCGGTGTCGCAGGTCATCCACAAGACGAAGCCGGGCAGCAACGCGGGTCGCTCGACGATGCCGCTGATCGTGCCCGACGGTCCGCCGATCCCGCAGGAGGAGGACTACGACGAGGACGAGTTCCCGTCGGTGGAGTCCACGATGAGCGACGCGCCGCCGCTCGAGGCGATCCGCGCGCGGCACCGGCTGCCGAGCCAGCCGGGCGACTTCCAGGGTCAGACCCCGCCACCGTTCGGAGCCGACTCGCACGTCAGCGGCCCGGCGCTCAGCCCGCTGACCGGCATGACGCCGCCTCCCGGGACCCTGATCGTGGGGCGGCGCAGCCTGGTGTGGCCGCTGCTCGCGATCGCGATGGTCGGCATCGCCGGCGCTGCGCTGTTCCTGGTCTGGCAGCAGACGCAGAACCAGCAGCCGCCGCCGGTCGTCAACATCACGACGTCGCCCTCGAACCCGCCGATCGGCCCGCTCGTCGCGGTGCTGCCGGACAGCGCCGAGGACGTCGCGGTGGCCGCGCCCGCCGACGCCGCGGTCGAGGACGCGCCACCCGCCAAGGGCAAGCCCGACGATCGCCGGCCCGGTCAGCGCAAGCCCGACGATCGCAAGCCGCTGATCACGAAGCAGCCATCGCCGTACGACGTCGTGATCCAGGCCCACAAGCCGAAGATCACGCGCTGCGCCCAGGAGCACGGGGTTCCGCCGGGGAGCGCCCGCGTCGTCATCGTGGTGTCACCGAACGGCAAGGCCAAGACGATCTCGCTCGAGCCCGCGAGCCTCAACGGCACGCCGCTCGGCGCGTGCATCAAGAACGTGCTGTCGGTCGCGACCTTCCCGGT
>JACCRC010000460.1 GCA_013813765.1 Deltaproteobacteria bacterium
TACGCGGAGGCGAAGGCGCTGCTCGAGGTCGCCTACACCGCGTCGGCGTCACCGGCGCTGCTGTTCGCGCTGGGGCAGGTCAGCTTCAACCTCGGGGAGTTCCCGCAGGCGATCCGCTACTACGAGCAGTTTCTCGCCACGGCTCCCGACGCCGAGCAGGCCGCGCTCGCGCAGCAGGCGATCGGCGCCGCGCGTGCCCGCATCGCTGCCCCGCCGCCACCCGCCCCGCCACCGCCGAAGGTCGAGAAGCTCGAGCTGCATCCGTGGAGCCCGCTCTACACCGCCCTGCTCGTCGTCGGAGGCGCGGCGGTGGTCACCGGCGGCGCGTTCATCTATCACGGCCATGGTCTCGGCAAGGACGAGACCGGAACGCAAACGAACTACGAGCGCCGGCTCGAGCGCAGCCGCATCGCGCAGAACCGCGGTCTCGCGAGCGCGATCGGCGGCGGGGTGGCGATCGCCGCAGCGTTCGTGATCTGGCGCGTGCGCACCGAGACCCGGATCGTCGTCACGCCGAGCGTCGGCGAGCGTGCAGCGAGTCTGTCGCTCGGAGGCACCTGGTGAAGCTGCTCGCGATGGCAGCGGCACTCGCGAGCAGCGCCTGCATCTGGGGCACCCGCGACTCGTTTCACTGCGACGAGGACGCGGACTGCACCCTTGGCGAAGGTGGGCGCTGCGAGCGCGAACGCCGCTGCACCGCCTTCGATCCCGCGTGTGCATCACGGCGAAGCTACACGGCTCACTCCGAGGAGCTGACCGGGGTCTGCTACAGCGATCAGATCGAACCGCTGAATCCGTGCGCCGCTGGACAGCCTCCGGCAACCGCGACTGGGTGCTTCGCCGAGGTCTGTGCCGCCGCGCCTGCGTGCTGCGACACGGGCTGGACCGAAGCGTGCGTGCTCGAGGCGCAGGTGCGGTGCCCCGATCTGGTCTGCGAGACCCACCTCGCGATCACGGCGGTGAAGGGCATGAACACCGAGCTGTTCGACCTCTACTACACGCCGAACGGCTGGCGGGGTGCCGCGGCCTCGCCTGCGCGCGAGACGCTGCTGACGTGGCTCGCGCCCGCGCAAGGTTCCACCGTCCCACGCCTGGCGAGCCTGACCGGCAACCATCGCGGCCTCTTGATCGATGATCAGGTGATCGGCGTCGAGGAGCGGCCGTACCAGCACGTGGCGTCGGTCGACTTCGATCGCGACGGCCGAGACACGATCGCGCTGTCCCACGGCGACGCGATGAACCCGTCCACGATCGAGATCATGAAGCTCGATGATGGATCGCGTCGCTCGCTCGATACTCCTGCGACACAGCGGATCGTGTGGGCGGACTGGGACCACGACGCGTTCCCCGATGCGTTCGCGTTCGCCGGCAACGCCTATCACGTGATCGCGAGCATCGGCGAGGGCCTCGCACCGCGCACCCTGTCGGCGACGTCGAACAGCACGATGCCGGCGCAGACGAACGCGACACCCGGCACGTCGTCGGTCCATGGCCTGGAGATCGCGGATCTCGATCGCGACACCGTGCTCGATCTGATCGCGACCGGCAGCACGATCCGCATCCACTTCGCCGCCGGGGACGCGAGCCCGCGGATCAAGAACCAGGTCGACCTCTCCGTCGATTGCAGCCCACCGGTCGCGCCCGGCGGTGCATGCGATCCCACGATCGCCGCGTTCGCCTCCGCGGTGGCTCCTGGTCTCGATCGCACGGAGCTGTTCATCGGCCTGTTCCCGCAGCACACGCTCTACCGCGGCGTGGTCACCGGATCGCAGATCACGTTCACACCGCTGACCTCCGCCTGCCCGACGTGCCCCGGGTTCATCGGGATGATCGCGCGCGACCTCGACGGCGACCACCGCCACGATCTCGTCGCGATCGACGCCGATCTCGGCATCGTCACCGCGCTCAGCTCGCAGGGCTACGTCGCGGTGTATGCGCGACCGGTGGTCCCGGTCCTGACGGGCTTCACCGCGGTGCGCACCTCGGTGACTGGCTTCATGCCTTGAGGCCGTGACGTTGCAAGAGGTCGATCAGGTGCGATCGATCCATCTTCGCGATCCGCGCGGCCTTCGACACGTTGCCACCCGACTCCTCGAGCAGTCGCGTCAGGTATGCGAGCTCGAACTCGCGAACGTGCGCCGCTCGCGCATCCTTGTAGGGACCGAGCGCCTCGGGCGACGCAGTGGCGCTCTCGTGAAACGAGCCCGGGCCCACGACGAGTGCGGCCTCGACCGCGTTCCGCAGCTCGCGGATGTTGCCCGGCCACGGGTGACGCTGCCAGCGCGCGAGCAGCTCCGCGTCGAACGTCTGTGCGATCGGACCATCCACGCCGAGCTCGCGCGCGAAGTGCTCGACGAGGATCGGAATCTCCTCCCGGCGCTCGCGCAGCGGCGGTAAGCGCAGCACGACGACGGCGAGCCGGTGATAGAGGTCGTGACGAAAGCGACCGTTGTTGACCTCCGCGCGCAGGTCGCGGTTCGTCGCGGCGACCACGCGCGCACCGACCTCGAGCTCCGCCGTGCCGCCGACCCGGCGAAACCGCCGCCGCTCGAGGACGCCGAGCAGCGATGCCTGATCCGCCGGAGGCAGCTCGCCGATCTCGTCGAGGAACACGGTGCCGTTCCCTGCCCGCTCGAACGCGCCCTGATGCGCGCGGTCGGCGCCGGTGAACGCTCCGCGCTCGTGGCCGAACAGCTCGCTCGCGAGCAGCGCGGATGGCAGCGCGCCGCAATCGATCGTGACCAGCGGCGCTGCGCCGCGCCCCGACAGCGCGTGCAGCGCCTCGGCGACGCGCTCCTTGCCGGTGCCCGACTCACCGACGACGAGCACCGAGGTTGGCGTCGACGCGACGCGCTCGATGTCGCTGATCAGCTGCAGCATCTGCGGCGAGCTCGCGACGATGCCGGCGACCTTCGCCGGCGCGGGCACGGGGATCGTCTTGCGCTGCGCGTCGTCGAATCGGATCGTCGTGCCACCGAGCTTCACGAGCGTGCCCGGCGGGACCACCGCGCGCTCGATCCGGACCGCGCCGATGAACGTGCCGTTCGTCGAGCCGAGATCCGCAACCACGATTCCGCCGGTCCGCGCGGTCACCTCGAGGTGATAGCGAGACACCGTGAAGTCGCCGACCACGAGCGCGTTGTCCTTCGCGGTCCCGACCGACACCGTGTCGCCGCCCGCGGCGTGCTTGCCCTTGTCGGGGCCATCCACCACCTCGACCCGGATCGTCGTGACGACCTGCGCGTCGCGGCGGGGTTGGATCTGGGTCTCGATGTCGCTCATGCGGGCTGGTCTCGGTTTGTCGGTTGTCCCCGACAAGGTGCAGGGAAGACCCGACAACTCGGTCCAAGTTAACCACATAACCCCGTGATCTCCCGGGGTCCTTGGCTGGTCGGCGTCTTGCTGTAGGTGCTGGCATGCGGAACTTCGTGCCACTCCTCTTCCTCGCCGCTTGCACCGCCGACGTGCCGCCGACCCCCGATCCGGACCCGGATCCGGTGAGCCCCACGGTCGTCCACCTCTCGCCCACGCAGCACCTGAGCCGTGCGTCGATGGCGCTGCGCGGAGTGCGGCCCTCGGTCGAGGACCTGCGCGCGGTCGATGCGGATCCGGCCGTCTTGGGCACGATCGTCGATCGGTACCTTGGCTCGCCCGAGTTCGCCGAGACGATCAAGGAGCTGCACAACGAGACCCTGCTGCTGCGGATCGAGCAGGCGACGCTGACGTTCCCGATGACCACCGTGATGCCGGCGGCCACCGCGCTCGAGGTCAACGACAGCGTGTTCGACGAGTCACTCCGCCTGATCGCGGACATCGTGATGACCGATCAGCCGTACACGAAGATCGTCACCGCCGACTACACGATGGCGAACGGCATCGTCTCGACGATCTGGGGCCTGCCCCACACCGGCCCTGCGAACGCGTGGGAGCGCACGCCGTGGACCGATGGCCGCGGCGCTGCCGGCATCCTGTCGATCGAGTCGCTCTATCACCGCTGGCGCTCCACCGGGTTCAACTACAACCGCGGCCGCGCGAACATGATCTCGCGCGGCCTCCTCTGCCACGACTTCCTCCACTCCGACGTCGACATCGACACCTCGGTCGACCTCGCGGATCCGGATGTCGTCGCGAACGCGGTCGTCGCGAATCCGTCGTGCGCCGGCTGCCACCAGACGCTCGACCCCGTCGCCAGCTATCTGTTCCCGTTCCGCGGCCAGATCAACGTCAACGCGCTCGCGAACGGCACCGACACGTATCCGGTCGGCGGCTACGTGAAGAACCAGGAGATGCGCTGGCAGTCGACGAACAAGCGGCCGCCGCTGTTCTTCGGTGTGCAGGCGACCGGGCTCGCCGGCCTCGGCCGCGCGATCGCCGGCGATCCGCGGTTCGCTCGCTGTACGGCGCAGCGCTTCGCCTCCTACTTCACCGAGGTCCCGCTGGACCAGCTGTCGGGGCCGTGGGTCGCGAAGCTGCAGGCCGCCTTCGTCGGGTCGAGCTTCAGCGCGAAGCAGCTCGCGAAGGCGATCGTCCTCTCCGACGAGTTCCGCGTGTCGCACGACACCGACTCCGCGTTCGCCGAGAAGCTCGTCGGCACCCAGAAGGTTCGGCCCGATCAGCTGTCGCGCATGATCGCCGACCTCACCGGCTTCGCGTGGACGACCACGACGACCGCGCGCCTCCGCGGGATGCCGTACGGCACGCCCGATCTCCTGAAGAGCGACATGGTCGGCTTCCGCGTCCTCGGCGGTGGCATCGACTCGTACTTCGTGACCGAGCCGGTCCACACGATGAACGCGACCTCGAGCCTCGTCGCGAAGGCCGCCGCATCTGCCGCCGCCGAGTTCGTCGTCGAGCATGACGCGACCGTCCCCGTCGCGCAGCGCACGCTGTTCACCGTCGCCGGCGTCGGCGCCACCAACCCGACACAGATCCGCGCGCAGCTCGCGTACCTCCACGCCCGGATCTACGGCGAGCTCGTCGAACCCGACTCGCCCGAGGTCGACGACACCTATGCACTGTTCACCGACGCGCTCGCCGCCGCCAACAACAACATGCGGCGCGCCTGGAAGCTCACCCTCGTCGGCATGCTCGCCGACTTCCGCAGCCTCTTCTACTAGGAGCCACGACCATGAACCGCCGCGACCTCCTGACCCTCGCCGGTGCTGCCGGTGCGCTCTCCCTGCTGCCCTCCGTGCGGCGCGCGACCGCCGCGACGTCGAACGCGCCTCGCCGCCTGATCATCGTGTTCGCCTCCGGTGGCTGGGACACCACGTGGGCCCTCGATCCGAAGGTGGCCTCGACCACGATCGATGTTCCGCTCGGCGCGAAGCAGAGCTTCGGCAACCTCGACGTGTTCACCGATCCCTCGCGGCCGAACGTGACGGGCTTCTTCACGAGGTACGCGCCGCTGACCGCCGTCGTGCGCGGCATCTCGGTGGGGAGCGTCGCGCACAAGGAATGCGTGAAGCGGATGGCGACCGGAACGCGCAGCGAGACCAACGCCGACATCGGCGCGATCGTCGCGCACGAGCGCGGCAATGATCTGCCCCTGCCCTATCTGATCCTCGGCGAGACCGCGTTCGCGGGTCCCTATGCGGTCAGCTCGGGTCGGGTCGGCTCGACGAACCAGATCATCGCGCTGCTCGATCCGGCGCAGGCCTATCCGACGAACGGCAAGGCGCCGCTGGCGACCACCAGCGCCGAGGACGCGCTCCTCACGCGCTACGCGAACGCCACGGCGGCACGCATGCGCGCCGTCCGCGGCGCTACCGGCTACAACCGCAAGCGCGTCGATGACTTCGTCGACTCGATCGGTCGCGGAAAGCGACTGCAGGCGGTGCGCGACGGGTTCGGCGCGCGCGGTCGCACGCTCACGCTCGATAGCCAGGTCGACCTGGCCCTCGATGCGCTCCAGCGCGATGTCTCGCAGACCGTGATGTTGTCGACGCGGCTCGCGTGGGACACGCACACCGACATCTCCGATCAATCCGGCTTCCACGAGACCACGTTCGGCGGACTCACCCAGCTGCTCGACGGACTCTCCGCGCGCCCGGGTCGCAACGCCGGCACGAAGATGATCGACGACACGACGGTCATCTGCATGTCGGAGTTCAGCCGCACGCCGAAGCTCAACGCGAACGGCGGCAAGGACCACTGGCCGGTCACGTCCGCGATGGTGATGGGCGCCGGCATCAAGGGCGGCCGCGCCTACGGCCAGACCTCGAACGCGGTGGAGGCGCTGCCGATCGACTTCACCACCGGCCGGCAGAGCGCGACCGGTCGCGTGCTGACCTCGAGCCACTTCATCGGCGGCGTCCTGCAGGCGTGCGGCGTCGCGCCCGAGGCTCACATCGGCCCCACGGAGGTGTTCGATGCGTTCGTGGAGTAGCGCCCTGCTCGCGATCGCGCTCGCCACGCTCGCCGCGTGCGGCACCGACCGGGCCCCCATGGATGGCGACGATCCGCCGCCACCCGATCCCGACGCGTGCGAGACCTCGTACCTGAGCTACTCGAACTTCGGCGAGCCGTTCGCGCTCGACTGGTGCCGCGGCTGCCACAGCTCCTCGGTCCCTCAAGGCATGCGGCAGAAGGCGCCGATGGGCGTGAACTTCGACACCAAGGACGACGTCATCCGCTGGAAGGAGCGCATCGCGATCCGCGCCGCCGGCCCGATGCCGACGATGCCTCCCGCCGGCGGGCCTCCGGACGCAGAACGCGCGCTGCTGGTCGAGTGGCTCGACTGCGGCGCGCGTTGATCGAGCGCGGAGCTGGTTAGAAGTTCCAGGGGTACGCGAACGAGCCGCCGTTCTGCGTCTTGCCGAACGTCGCCTTCTGCATCGCGCTCGCCACGCAGCTACCGAGCGCCGCATCGGGCGACGACTTCACGGCCACGTTGCTCACGCTGCCGCTCGGGCTGACCTTCACGGACACCTTGACCTGGCCCTTGGCGCTCGACTTGTCGCCGCAGCCCATGACGCGCGTCTTCACCTTGTTGACGCCGTCCTGGATCATCTGGCGGTCGAGGCTGTCGGGGAGATCGCCACCACCGCCCGCCGGCTTCGCCGCGGTGGTGCCGCCCGCCGGGGCCTTCGGGCCCTTCTTGAACTTCGCGCAGCACGCGCCTTCGTAGTTGTTGAGCACGCACGACACCTCGTCGCAGCCACCGCCACCCGCGGGCTCCTTTGCCGGCGGAGGATCGGGCTTCTTCTCGGGCGTCTTCGCCGCGACGGTCGTGCCGCCGGGCCTCTTCGGGTCGGGACGCTTGGTGTCCGGCTTCTTGGCGTCCGGCTTCTTCTCCGGCTCCTTGGTCTCGGGCTCCGGCGTCTTGTTCTCGGTCGCGCTGCCGGTCTCCGGCGTCTTGTTCTCCGTCGCGCTGCCGGTGTCCGGCGTCTTGTTCTCGGTCGCGCTGGCGGTCTCGGGGGGCTTCCCATCGGGAGTCTTGCCTTCTTCGCCAGAGCCCTTGTCGTTCGCCGCGACCTGATTGCCGTCGCCCTTGCCGTCGTCCTTGCCGCCCTTCAGCATCACGACGATCATGATGACCGCTGCGACGGCGAGGAAGCCGACGGAGCCGATCAGCACGTACATCATCTTGTTGTTCTGCTGGCGTCCCGCGGTCGGGACGATCACGGCGGGCTCGGAGAAGCCGCCGCCGCCGAACACCGGGAGGTCATCCATCGAACCGATCGAGGCCGCGGGCTTCGCCGTACCACCACCGGAGTTGCCGAGGTACGCGTTCGCCATCGAGCGAATGTCGATGAGGCCCGAGCCCTCGCCGCCGGCCGCGCCGGTCGCGTGACCGCTCGGCGTGGACACGACCGACGCGCTCGGCGCCGGCTTGTCGCTCGCGAGCTGCGCGAGGTTGTTGAGCGAGAACAGCACGGAGTTCTCGTTGCGCTCGCCGCGCAGCTTCGAGTTCGCCGCGTCCTTTGCACTACCGCTGGCCGTCTGGCGCCGTGAGCGCCCGAACAGATCACCATCCTCGTCGCCGCCGCTCGAGGCCGAGCTCGCGGATGCCGCGGAGAACAGATCGCCTGGATCGCTGCGCACCGTGCCGCCGTCTTCGCCGCCACCGAACATCGCGGAGACCGCGGCTGCACCGCTACCGCCACCGTCGCCGTTGCTCACGGCGGCCGTGGTGCTGCCCGACGCGACGTACGCGGCGAACGCATCGACCTGCGACAGCGGCAACCAGTCCGCGAAGCCCTCGCGCCATGCGTAGGTCTCCGCGTCGATCTCACCGGCGGCGAAGCGCTGCTGGACCTCGGCGGCCGTCATCGGGCCGACCTGGTCCTGGTTGATCACGACATGCCAGACCGACTCGTCGCCACCACCACCGCTCGCGCCGGCATCGGCACCGTAGTCATAGACGCGGGTGTCCTTCTCCTGCGCGGCGGGCGCAGCTTCGGCAGCACCAGCACCGCCGCGAACGACGATGATGTTGCTGCACTTCTTACAGCGGATCTTGAAGACCTTGCCTTGGACCTTGTCATCCGAGATCGAGTACTTGGCCTGGCATGCGTCACAGACGATCTTCA
>JACCRC010000472.1 GCA_013813765.1 Deltaproteobacteria bacterium
GTCATGAGGTCGGTGTCGTCCTCGCGCGTGAACTTCACGCGGAACTCGGTGCCCGGGTCGGTCTCGGGGCCGGTCGCGACGATGATCGCCGCGTCGGCGGCACTGTCGGCGAGGTCGATCTGGCCGAGCAGGCGCAGGGTCTCCTCGTCGAGCGGGCGCTCGCCGCGCACGACGAGGCAGCGGTCGCTCTCCTCGATCCAGTCGCGGGCGATGAGCACCGCCGCGCCGGAGAGGTTCTTCCAGCTGGTGTTCGAGAGGACGCGAACCCGGAGCTCCGGCAGCTCGTGCAGGCGCAGCTGATCCCGCAGCGCGTCCGCGTGACGGCCGTCGACCACCGCCACCTCGCGAATGCCCATCTTCGCCAGACCGTCGAGGGTCTCCCGGATCCGCGCAATCGCCTTCGCCGAGAGCTCGCTGCCCGTCTCGAGCACAAGCCGGTTAGCGAGGACAACAGCGTGGGTCACGGGCATCGCCGCTGGCGGTCTGCAAAGATTACACCGGGCGCGATCTCAGACACTTGCCGCCGAAAGCGTCAGCTTTTCAACGCAACGTGACGGCAGTTTGACAACTCCAGGGCGTCGGAGTGTCGTGGTCTCCCCGGTTTGACAAGGCTTTGCCTTCACGTACTGTCCCCGGCCCTAGCACGATGCTTGCCCCGCTGGTGACTCCATGAAGACGGTGATTCTCGCGGCAGGAGTCGGCTCCCGGCTCGCGCCCCTGACCAACGACCGGCCCAAGGTCCTGGTGCCAGTGGATGGCCGGCCGATCCTGTTCCGGCAGCTCGACCTCCTGGCCGCGGCCGGGATCCCCAGCCAGGACGTGGTGGTGGTCGGCGGGTACCGGGTCGACATGCTCCGGTCCGAGCTCCAGCGCGCCGGCTTTGCCTGCAAGGTCGTGCTGAACGAAAAGTACGAGCCGTGGGGGAACTTCTTCTCCCTGCTCTGCGCCGAGGCCGAGCTGCGCGGGCACGCGTTCCTGCAGTTCGACGGCGACGTGATCCTCGACGACAAGATCCTGCCGCGGATGATCGCCGCGCCCGGCGAGGCGCTGCTCGCGACCGATCCATCGGCCGAGCTCGACGACGATGCGATGAAGGTCCAGCTCGACGCCGGCGGCCGCGTGATCGGCCTCGACAAGAAGAAGCTCGACCCGAAGCAGTGCATGGGCGAGTACATCGGCATCACGAAGCTATCGGCCGCCGCCGGGGCCGCCGTGTTCACCGAGCTCGCGAAGTTCCCCGGCGAGGGGATCACCCACGAGTACTACGACCACGCGTATCACCGGCTGTCGTCGCGCGGCGAGGTCCCGTTCGGGATCGTCGACGTGGCGGACTGCCAGGTGCTCGAGGTCGATGACCTGACGGATCTGAAGCGCGCGGAGGACATCCTCCGGCAGCGCGCCTCTGCGAGGTGATGTGTTCGACGCTGTTGTCCTGGCCGACTCCGCACGTGCGCGGCAGGTCCTGCTCGGCCTGACCATCGCCGAGCGCGGCAAGCGCGTCGCGACGCGCGTGGGTGCTCGCCGCGTGCTCGTGGTCGAGGACAGCGCGACCGACCTGACCGCGTGGGCCGCCGAGCTCGGAGATGCGGATCTGCTCGTGATCCGGGCGAGCGATCAGATGGTTCACATGCCGCTCGTGAAGCCGCTGCTCGCCGCCGAAGGTGCGCGGCGGATCGCGGTGGGTCCCGACGGTGCGTATGCGGGCGCGCTGTACGCGGCCGGCACGGATCGCGACGAGGTGCTCGGCGCGATCGCGGCCGATCGTACGGCAGGTGATTTTGCGATCGCGGCGGCGTGGTCCGATGCCGAGCGCGTTCCGCACGGCGACATCGCGCGCCACCCCGTGACGACGCCCGCCGAGAAGCGCGCCGCCCAGAAGCTGCTGCTGCGGATCCTGATCAAGCCGACCGAGGACAGCCCGGTCAGCAAGTACATCTACAGGCCCTTATCGAAGCCGCTCACGGTGCTGCTGCTGCACACCCCGATCACGGCGAACCAGATCTCGTACTTCGTCGGGTTGATCGGCCTGTTCGGCTGCTGGCTGACCGCGCAGCCGAGCCAGAGCTATCTGATCTGGGGTGCCGCGCTGGTGTTCATCTCCGGCATCATCGACGGCTGCGACGGCGAGGTCTCCCGGCTGCGGCTGACGAGCTCCGCGTTCGGCGCGTGGCTCGACACCGTGATCGACGAGGTGACGACGTTCACGTACTTCGTGGCGATCGGCTACCACACGTATCTGCACCATCCCGAGTGGTGGGTCGCGGCGTCGATCGTGCTCGGCGCGGCCTGCTACATCACGAATGTCTACGGCATCTACTACTTCTGCATCGTCGTGCTGAAGGCGGGCGGCAGTCAGTATTACCAGGGCGACCTCGAGATCTTCGAGAGCCCCGAGGGCGCCGCGCTGCGGCCGAAGCACAAGCCGCCGTCGAAGGCGCCGGCGTGGGTGCAGGCGCTCGGTCAGTGGGCGCTGTACATGATCCGCCGCGACTTCATCAACGTCGCCGCGCTCGGCCTGACGTTCCTGGATCTGTTCGAGGTGATCTACGGCGGCATGTGGATGGGCGGAGTGATCGCGACGCTGATCATCCTGCCCGAGCACCTCCGGCTGCGCCGCCAGCTCCGCGAGCTCGCGCGTCGCGGCGGCGGCACGCGTTACGTCGCGGTCTGATCGTCGACGACGGGTGGCACCTCGTCGGCGGGCGCGCTGAGCGCGCGCTTCGCGGAGCGCAGGCTGATGCCCTGGGTGTATGCGAGCAGCATGCTGGAGACGAGGACGACGACGGCGGTGACGGCAACCAACCGGATCCATCCCGGAACGCCGCCCATGAGCCAGTGCGTGAGCGCCGCGGTCACGCCGCCGCCGAGCATGCAGAGAATCACCCCGCCGACCGAGCGGACGTACTTGCCCATCGACCAGCCAAGCGTGTGGGTGGCCATGAACATGAGCACCGCGAACGCGATCGGATAGCCGAGGACCCACGCGACCGGCACCGACTCGAAGCCCATCGTCGGCCCGAGGATCTGCGCGCCGAAGTAGTACGCCAGCGGCATCGCGATCGCCGCGGTCACGGTGTACGTGAACGTTCGCTCGGGCTTGCCGACGCCGTCGAGCAGCGGCGGCACCACGTAGCCCACCGCGCGCAGCACCGCCACGATGCCGAGGATCCTCACCGACCACTCCGCGCCGGTGATGTGGTTGAAGATGTCGACCGTGCGGCCATTGATGTCGATGGCGAAGTGCTCGACGTGGGTGCGGAACTTCGGGAACAGCACCGAGATCACGTCGTCCGCGGCGACGATCACGATCGCCGAGAACGACATCACGGTGATGAGGTTCAGCCGCGTGAACGACACGAACTGCGCGATCAGCCGGTCCTTGGTGTGCCGTAGCCGCGCGAACGCGGGGAACGCGATGTCGACGATGACGTTCGAGATGATCCGGACGGGATCGAGGACGATGTCGTACGCCATCTTGTACATGCCGAGCGCGGTGTCGCCGAAGAAGAAGCCAACGATCGGGTAATCGACGTTCGTGTAGAAGTAGTAGAGGATCTGGCTGCCGGACGTCTTGAGGCCGAACGTCACGTACTCCTTCGCCTCCTTGAGGCGGAAGATGAACTTGGGACGCCACGGGTGGCAGATCTGCGCGCCGATGCCGGTGATGAGCACGCGGCACATCGGACCGAGCACGAAGCACCAGATGCCGAACCCGGCCCACGCGAACGCGATCTTGCCGATGAACTCGGCGGCGTTGGAGATGATGCGGATGATGCTGAGCTCCTTGAACCGGAGCTCCCGCTTCATCATCGCGACGGGGATGAAGTAGAGGTTCTGGAAGATCAGCTTCGTGCCGTACACGAGCAGCATCCAGCCGATCACCGCGTGGCCATAGAACTCGACGGCGACGATCGGCGCGAAGATCGCGATCAACCCGAACAACAGGAGCGCGAGGCCCATGTTGATCCAGAACACGGTCGAGATCTTCGACACGCTGTGGTCGTCGCGCTGGATCACCGCCGCCGACAGGCCGAGGTCGGTGGCCTGATCGAGGATCGGGAAGATCCACACGCACTTCGTGGCGATGCCGTACTCCTCCGCGGAGATCCAGGTGTTGAGGATGATGAGGATCGCGAGAAGGTCGAAGATGCCGACCAGCGAGCTCGCGACACCGATCCACGCGAGCCCACGGTTGACGTGGGTGTCCATCCTCTTGCTGTCGGACGGCATCGGGCGCACCGCAGCGTACACACGATCGGCTCGACTCGCACGGCCTGGCCCCGATCGGGTACTCCGCAAGATGCCGGCAAATCGCCACGCTGGGCGTCATGGATACCTCCGGCTACCGATCGAAGGCGGATCGCAAGGACACCCTCAACACCCTCTCGTACATCACGCCGCATCTCCGGCCCGGCGACACCGTCCTCGATGTCGGCTGCGGCCCGGGCAACGTCGCGTGGGAGATCATGCAATCCCACGACGGCCACGTGCTCGCGGTGGACGTCGTCGACTATCGGCGCAGAGAGCTGCCTCACTTCGCGCTCTACGACGGGGTGTCGCTACCGTTCGCGGACGCCTCGTGCGACGTGGTCGTGGTGGGGTTCATGCTCCATCACGTCCCGAACGAGATGAAGCCGGCGGTGCTCGCGGAGCTACGACGCGTGACGCGCCGGCGCCTGATCGTGCTCGAGGACACGCCGAGAAACGCTCTCGACCGCTACTTCAATCGCCGGCACGGCGAGGCGTTCCGGAAGAAGATCGGATCTTCCGCCGGCTACGGGTTCTTCGCGCTCGAGGAGTGGAAGCAGGTGTTCGAGGTGAACAGCCTCTCCGTGGTCGACGCGCTGCCGATCGGCCGGTTCTCGCGCGACTGGCAGCAGCCGTTCGCGCGCAGCTGCTTCGTGCTCGAGCCGGCTCGCTGACGCGCACCTTCGCACCGCCATCGGCGGTTCTGCGCGGTCCGGCTAGCCGGACCTTGCCGCCCACCAGCGCTCGCGCGCGAGGACGGCGTCCGCGTGCGCGCGCTCGTGGGGCTCGTCGATCTCGAGCCAGCCGTGGCCCGAGATGTCGGCGATGATCGGAGGTGTACCCTGCTTCGCGAGCGACACGAGGATCGACTCGACGTGCGTCGCCTCGCCGAGCTCCTCGCGCGTGCGGTGCGCGGTGGCGAGGTAGTCCGCGCGGCGCGAGGCAGGAACGAACGTCATGCCGACGTAGCCGCAGTCCCAGGTGGCGAGTTGCTTCGACATCTTCTCGACGCAGCGGTTCGCGTCGAGGCCGACCTTCATGTCGTCGGCGCCGAGCGGACGATCGAAGTCGCAGAACGCGGTGATCTCGGAGCCGGTGCACGCCTTTGCCACGATCTCCGCGATCGCGGGGCGATAGATGTGGTCGGTGTTCATCAGCAGGAAGTCGCCCGGCTCGAGTGCGCCCTGCCCTGCCAGCATCGAGATGAGGTTCCCCTTCTTGTACTCGGTGTTCTCCGCGATCACCGCGGCCGGGGCGACCTTCGCGACCTGGGCCGCGACGTCGGCGTGGCAGAAGCCGGTCACGACGATCTGCCGCTTCGCACCCGCGGCGCTCGAGAACGCGAGCGCGTAGTCGATGAGTGGACGACCGCCCGCCTCGATCAGCGCCTTCGGCGTGGCGGTGGTCAGGTCCTTGAGCCGGCTGCCGAGGCCCGCTGCCATGATGATGACCTGCATCAGGCCGCCATCCGCGCGCCGAGCAGCGCCGCGAGCTCGAGGATCGAATCGACGGCGACGCCGTGAGAGTCGCGCCCGAGGAAGTCCTCGCGCGTGAACGTGCCGGTGCGGCCGACGAACGGGATGCCGCAGAGGTCGGCGAGCTCGCCGTCCTTCAGCGAGTCGCCGCAGAACACGATGTCGGCGACCGAGAGGCCGAGCGAAGCGCACGTGTGCTCGACATGCGGCTTGCCCTTCGCGAGGGCCTTCGACGCATCGAAGCCGAGTGCGAGGTCGAACTTGAACGTCTCGCGGCGGGCGAAGTCGTCGACGAAGTGCTGCGCTCCGTTCGACGACACGACGATGCGAAGGCCGAGCGCACGCATCCGCTCGAGGCCCGCGATCGTGTCCGCATCCATCGACGTGGCGTCGCACACCGCCCGCTTGCGCTCCTCGAACTCGTCGGAGCTTGCCTGGTTCTGCGCGTGTCCTGGTGCGATCACCTCGAGCTGCTGGCGGAACGGGATGCCGGAGGTTTCCATGTATCGCCGCCGGGCGAGCGCGAGGTCGAGGCCGAGGCGCTTTGCCATCACCTCGGCGGCGAGGTCCGCGAAGCCACCCATCGTGTCGATCAGCGTGCCGTCGAGGTCGAACATGACCGCGCGCAGCCGCGACGTCAAAGGAGCACGGTTCGCCATAGAAGACGGAGGTATCACGCGATCGCGAATGCGTAAAGGTGGCCGGTTGGACCTGCCGGCCGTTGCCGTTATGCCGTTAGGATGCGCGCCGATGGACCGCGAGCGGCTCGACAGGATCCGGAACTTCCAGAGCAAGGATGCGTATCCCGCTCTCGTGATCCGGCCGCTCACGATCCTCGTGATGCTCGTCATCGCGGACTGGAAGTTCCTGACGCCGAACCGGCTCACGACGCTGGCCAACCTGTTCAAGGTGGCGTCGGCGTGGTTCATCCTCCAGCCCGGCCAGGAGCTCTGGGCGATCGTGATGCTGAACCTCGGCATCCTGTTCGATCACCTCGATGGAACAGTCGCGCGCTATCGCCGCACGTTCACGAAGCTCGGCTCGTTCTACGACAAGGTCTCCGACATCCTCACGTGGCCGATCATCGTGCTCGCCGCCGCGTGGCAGGCGTACCGCGACACCGGTGATGCCTTCATGATCGTGCTCGCATCGGCGTCACTGCTCGCGCTCACGATCCGCGGCTACATGAAGTGGCTGTATCAGGCCGAGACCGAGCGACTGCGCTGGTTCGAGGCGAAGGCGGATCCGTCGATCATCGCGAAGAAGACCGCGCCGATCGTGATCGCACCGCCGCCGCGCCGCACGCCGAAGGAGTGGGCCAAGTGGTTCGGCATGCGCCTGCTCTGGATCTTCACCTTCGAGGAGATGGACCTCTGGTTCTGGCTCTCGCTCGCGATCGCCACGCATCACCTCGACTGGGCGATGTGGTTCCTCGCGATCACCCAGATCCCGCTCGCGCTCACTGTCGCGGTGACGCGTCACATCTGGATGATGAAGGTCGACGAGGACCTCCAGGCGCTCGAAGCAGCGACCAGCGAGCGCGCGGCTCACCAGCGCTGAATCGCCCCGCGCGTCAGGCCGTGGCGGTGCGCATGGTCTTGACCTGCTCGGCGGAGCCGAGGACGACCAAGGTCGCGCCGGGTGAGATCTTCTCCTCGCCGTCGGGGTTGTAGACCCAGGCGGCCTTGTCATTGGCGCTCAGCGCGAGGACCGTCATGCCGAACCGCTCGCGGATCTTCGCCTCCGCCAGGGTCGTGCCCATCTCCGTGACCTTGTCGCCGAGCCGGACCTCCTCGATCCGGTACGCGGCGCGCTTGTCGCGCAGCATGTCGTCGAGGAAGCGGACCACGGCGGGGCGGATCATCTCGGAGACCATACGCATGCCGCCGATGAAGTTCGGGGACACCACCGCATCGGCACCCGCCTTCTTGAGCTTCTCGATGTGAGTCAGCTCTGCGCAACGGGCCACGATGCGCAGTGCAGGGTTTGCCAGCCGCGCCGAGATCACGAGGTAGAGGTTGTCCTTGTCCTGGGGGAGCGCGGCGACGAAGCCACGTGCGTTCGCAATGTTCGCGGGGCTCAGCACGTCGTCGTCGGTGGCATCGCCGACGAGGTACGTGAAGTCCGCCTTCGGATACTTGTTGGCGATCTCCTTCAGCTCGACCTCGTTCATGTCGATCGCGATCACCGAGGTGCCGGTCTTCAGCATCTCCTCGATGACATTCCGGCCGGTCGCCCCGGCCCCGCACACGACGACGTGATCCTTCATGCGTTTCATCCGTTTCTTGAGCTTGGAGAGGAACAGGACGTTGCGGAGGTCGCCTTCGATGATGAAGGCAGTGACGGTCGACGCGAAGTACACGATGCTGCCCGTGCCGAACACGAGCAGCAGCGTGGTGAACCCGCGGGCCCACTGGACCTTGTCCATGCCGTCGAGCACCTCGCCGTAGCCGACGGTGGTGACGGTGATGACGGTCATGTACACGCAGTCGTTGAACGACCACTCGCCGTCGCCGATGACGTAGTACCCGGCGCCTCCGCCCAGCACGACGACGAGCAGCACCACGAACCCGATCACCAGGCGTTTGACGAGCGGAGACATCGACCCGCCGCGACGATAGCAAAGTTTGCTATGAACCGCGGATGCAGCTCCTCGCCAGCTACCTCTCGGGATCGTGGTCGCAGGGATCCGGGGGCAAGTCAGCGCTCGTCAATCCGGCCACCGAGGCGGTGCTCGCCGAGGTCAGCAACGGTGGGCACGACCTCGCGGCCGCATTCGCATATGCGCGCGACAAGGGCACCGCGGAGCTCGGCGCGCTGACGTTCGCGCAGCGCGGCGCCCTGCTCGCCTCGCTCGCGAAGGCGATCCACGGCGCGCGCGAGGCGCTGATCGATCTCGCGGTCGCGAACGGCGGCAACACGCGCGGCGATGCGAAGTTCGACGTCGACGGCGGCGCGATGACGCTGTCGTTCTACGCGGACCTCGGCGCGAAGCTCGGCTCGACGAAGCTGATCGCCGATGGCGAGCCGATCCAGGTCGGCCGCACCGCGCGCATGGGGGGCCAGCACGTGTGGGCCCGGCGCCGCGGCGTCGCGGTCCACATCAACGCGTTCAACTTCCCGGGCTGGGGCCTGTGCGAGAAGCTGGCCTGCGCGCTGCTCGCCGGCATGCCGGTGATCAGCAAGCCCGCCACCGCGACCGCGCTCGTCGCGCACAAGATGATGGAGCTGTTCGCGCCGCTCTTGCCCACGGGCGCGCTGCAGATGCTCGTCGGTCCAGCCGGCACGCTGCTCGACAACGTCGGACCCGGCGATGTCGTCGCGTTCACCGGCGGTAGCACCACCGCGCGCACGCTGCGGACGCACGCGAAGATCGTCGAGCACTCCGTACGCCTCAACATCGAGGCCGACTCGCTGAACGCCGCGATCCTCGGGCCCGACGTGGATCTGAGCTCGGAGACCGGCGGCCTGTTCATCGCCGACGTCGTGAAGGACATGACGCAGAAGACCGGCCAGAAGTGCACGGCGATCCGCCGCGTGCTCGTGCCCGCCGACAAGCATGCCGACGTCGCCGCCGCGATCGCGGAGCGGCTCGGCGGGATCCAGATCGGCGACCCGTCGCTCGAGAACGTGCGCATGGGTCCGCTCGCGACCGCGGCGCAGGCCAAGGACATCAAGGCCGGCATCGCTCGGCTCGCCGAGGCCACCGACTCGATCTACGGCGGCACCGGCGACATCACGCCCGTCGGTGTGCCGGCGGGCAAGGGCTTCTTCGTCGGTCCCGTCGTGCGCTCGACGAAGGATCCAATGAACTGCGCGCCGCTCAACGAGCACGAGGTATTCGGACCCTGCACCACGCTCGGCATCTACGACGGCACCGCCGCGTTCGCGTCCGCGTTCGTCGCGATGGGCCAGGGCTGCCTCGTGTCGTCCGCGTACTCCGACGATCGCGACTGGGTCGCCGCGTTCGTCGGTGCCGCAGCGCCGTGGGCCGGTCGCCTGTACCTCGGCTCGTCGAAGATGGCCGCGCAGTCGCCCGGACCCGGCACCGCTCTTCCCTCGCTGCTCCACGGCGGCCCCGGCCGCGCCGGCGGCGGCGAGGAGCTCGGCGGCGAGCGCGGCCTGCAGTTCTACATGCAGCGCACCGCGCTCGAGGGTGATGCCAGCGTGCTGAAGTCGCTGCTCGGATAACCGCAGAGGGGCTACCGGAACCGCAAGGGGCACCGATGGTGGCGCCCCCCGCTATGGCGCGGCGCGCTCGCGGCTGCGTGAGGTAGCCCAGCGCCGAGCCTCCGCGGTGAACCGAGCGCGGAGCCCCCGCGCTACGGAAGCGTCGGCGGCCGACGGCGGATCGCGGCGGGTGCGTCCGGATCGGGCTCGAGCATCGGCAATAGATTTGCGAGCTCGCGCGCGACCTGGCGGCAGCGGTGGCGCACGAAGTCGATGCCGTACGGCTCCGCGAGGAACACGATGAGCGCGCAGTCGTACCAGAAGCTCATCGCATAGGCGTCGGGATCCACGATCTCGCCGTACGAGCTCCCCGGCGCGTGCGTGTTCGCCGTGCGCCGCGCGAGGAACTGCCAGCGCGAGGTCTCGACGTCGTCGGCCGGATTCGCCGACGCGACCAGCTTGCCGGCGCGCGTGACGAACGCGTTCGACGCGCGATCGATCGACGCCAGGCCTTTCAGGTAGGTCGCGATGCGATCGGTGACCTTGTCGCTCGTGGGTGCGGTGCCGGGACCGACGACGCACTCGGGAAGCCGGGCGACCTCCCAGCGACGGCGGATCGCGCGCAGCTGGCGGGTGACGTGCTCGAATGCCTGCTCGATCGGAACGTCGGAGGACGAGCGAGTACCGAGCTCGACGCGCAGGAACTCACCACCGCCGAGCGCGAGCGTGCGCGCGGGGACGCCGGTGCGCTGCTCGTCGTGCTCGGTGATCCGGGCGGAGACCGCGCCGATGTCCTGCACGAGCGCTCGCAGCACCTCGAGGATCTCGTCCTCGAGCCCCCCACCGCCCAGGTCGCTCATGACGGATCCTGCGCGGGCAGGTACGTCGTCGAGATCATCGTGGTGGGCTGCGCGTAGAAGAGGTAGTTCGCGATCGACGGGTCGGCACCGTAGAGCTCGCGCCAGGTGCCGGCCTGAAAGCCGGGCGGCGCGTGCGCGATGTCGCCGAAGTCGAGGTGCGTGACGTCGTACGCTGGAAGGATCGCGACGAGCTTCTGCAGGCGCTTCAGCAGCGGCGCGTCGTAGACGCCGGCCCGGGGACGCTCGCGGATGAGGTAGCCGTCGTCGGTGCGCACGAGATCGATCGCGACCTGCTGGACCGCGGCGACGCGCGCACGGTGGCTGATCACGACGCGCAGGTACAGCTCCTCGATCGCGTCGGTGGTGCGCCATTCGTCGGGTAGCTCGACGCCGTGATCGCGGACCTGGACGACGCACGGCGTGCGGCCGAGCGAGAGCACGTAGATGTAGTCGCAGGCCTCGTCGTCGCCGCCGTGGCGGACGAACGTGGCCGCCTTGAGCTCGGTCGCGAGCTCCTCCGCGAGCCCCGCGAGCTCGTCGGGCGGAAGACCGAGGGCCTCGACATCCTGGGCCTCGCCCCAGGTGCGCGTCGGATAGAGGTCGGCCAGCGCCTGTTCCACGGTGCCCATCATCTGGCCCTTGTGGTCGTCGCAGCCCGCCTTGCCCTTGCAGTTCGTACAGCCGCCCATGTGCCCGAAGTTCAGCATCTATCACAGATCCCGGGTAGGGTCGCCGAGCAATGAAGCGCCCCCTTGGAATCCTCGTAGGTCTCTCGCTGATCGCCGCCTGCAGCATCAAGAAGGATCCGGAAGGAAAGGCCCCGGCGGTGGCCCTGCCCGCAGGGAGCGGATCGGCCGGTTCTGCCGCGCCCACCCCGGCCCCTGCCCCCGCCCCCGGGCTCGACCTGGCCGGGATGGACAAGGCCACGAAGCCCGGCGACGACTTCTTCCGCCACGCGAACGGGACCTGGCTCGACAAGACCGAGATCCCCACCGACCGCTCGAGCTGGAGCGCCGGCGCGATCGCGAGCGAGCTGACCTCGAAGCGCGTGGCGGAGCTGATCAAGGAGGCCGCCGAAAGCGCCGCCGAAGGCTCCGAGGCTCGCAAGGTCGGCGACTTCTACGCCGCGTACCTCGACGAAGCGACGATCGAGAAGGCGGGCCTCGCACCGCTGCAGCCCACGCTCGACAAGATCACGGCGATCAAGGATGCGAAGGAGCTCGCGAGCGTGATCGGTGGAGCGCTGCGCGCCGATGTCGATGGCTTCAACAACACGAACTATCACACGCCAAATCTGATGGGCGTGTGGGTCGCACAGGACCTGATCGATCCGGCGAAGTACTCGGTGTACCTGCTGCAGGGCGGGCTCGGCATGCCCGACCGCGACTACTACACCGACAAGACGCCGAAGATGGAGGAGCTGCGAGGCAAGTACGTCGCGCACGTGCAGAAGGTGCTCGAGCTCGCGAAGCACGCCGATCCGAAGGGTGCATCCGCGCGCATCATGGCTCTCGAGACACAGATCGCGAACGTCCACGTGACGCGCACCGAGTCCCACAAGGTCGAGAACGGCAAGACGCACTGGTCGCGCGCGGACTTCGACAAGAAGGCGCCGGGCCTGGACTGGGGCGCGCTGTTCGACGCCGCGCAGCTCGGCAAGCTGCCCGACTTCGTCGTGTGGCACCCGAAGGCGACCACGGGCATCGCCGCTCTCGTGAAGAGCGTGCCGCTCGCGACCTGGAAGGAGTACCTGACGTTCCGCGCGGTCGATGCAGCATCGCCGCTGTTGCCGAGGGCGTTCGTCGACGAGCGGTTCGCGTTCTACGGCACCGCGCTCGCGGGCACGCCGACGCTGCCGGAGCGCTGGAAGCGCGGCGTGGACCTGACGAGCGATGCGATGGGCGAAGCGGTCGGCAAGCTGTACGTCGCGAAGTACTTCCCGGACTCCGCGAAGCAGCGGATCGCCGCGATGACGAAGAACATCCTGGCGGCGTTCAGCAAGCGGATCGATGCGCTCGCATGGATGGCGCCGGCGACGAAGGCCAAGGCGAAGGCGAAGCTCGCGGTGCTGAAGGTCGGCGTCGGCTTCCCCGACACGTGGCGCGACTACAGCGGGCTCGTGGTCGCGAAGGACGACGCGTACGGCAACGCGAAGCGTGCGGCGCTGTTCCACTACGAGTCGAGCCTCGCAAAGCTCGGCAAGCCGGTCGACCGCAGCGAGTGGGTGATGACACCGCACCTCGTCAACGCCGTGAACCTGCCGGCGATGAATGCGATGAACTTCCCGGCGGGCATCCTGCAGCCGCCGTACTTCGACCCGTCGCGCCCCGAGGCGATGGACTACGGCGCGATCGGTTCCGTGATCGGCCACGAGATCAGTCACAGCTTCGACGACCAGGGCGCCCTGTTCGATGACACCGGCAAGCTGCAGAACTGGTGGACGGCGGAGGACCTCGCCCACTTCAAGAAGCAGGGCGCCGCGCTCGTTGCGCAGTACGACGCGTACAAGCCGTTCCCCGATCTCGCGGTCAACGGGACGCTCACGCTGTCGGAGAACATCGCCGACGTCGCCGGGCTCGCGGCGTCCTACGATGCCTACCGCGCGTCGCTCGGCGGCAAGGAAGCCCCGGCGTGGGAGGGCCTCACCGGGGACCAGCAGTTCTTCATCAGCTTCGCGCAGGCGTGGCGCGGCAAGTACCGCGAGCCCGCGCTGCGTAACCGGATCAAGACGAACGGTCACTCGCCGAACGAGTACCGCGCGGACACCGTGCGCAACCTCGACGCCTGGTACCAGGCGTTCGACGTCAAGGCGGGCGAGAAGCTCCACCTCGCGCCCGACGCGCGCGTGCGCGTCTGGTAGGGCGGCGTTTACTGCGCACCGCGTTCGCGGTGCTGCGCGGCCCGGCAGAGCCGGGCCTTGCTGTCGTCAGTTACCGGTGCGCGCGCTCGGCGGCAGCGAGAGCTGGAAGCCCTCGTGCAGCGCGCGAACGGCGAGCTCGGAGTACTTGCGCGCGATCACGCACGAGATCTTGATCTCGCTCGTCGAGATCAACTGGATGTTGATGTTCTCGGCGGCGAGCAGCTGGAACATCGTCTTCGCGATGCCGGCGTGCGAGCGCATGCCTACGCCGACGACACTGACCTTCGCGATCTCGTCGTCGTAGCTGACGCGCTCGCCGTCCTTGCCGACGAGATCCGGAACCTTGTCCTTCAGGATCTCGACCGCGCGCTTGCGGTCGCCCTTCGGCACCGTGAACGTCAGGTCCGTCGTGCCGTCGTAGGCCTGGTTCTGCACGATCATGTCGACCGAGATGTTCGCGTCGGCGAGCGGCGCGAACAGCCGGCCGGCGACACCGGAGCTATCCGGCAGATCCTCGCAGGTGATCTTGGCCTCGTCCTTCGCGACGGTGACACCCGAGACAGTGACTTTCTCCATGGCAGCATCCTCCGGGACGACCCACGTCCCTTCGACATCCGAGAAGCTCGAACGGACGTGGATCTTCACGCCGTACTTCATGCCCAGCTCGACCGAGCGGATCTGCAGGACCTTCGCGCCGAGCGACGCGAGCTCCAGCATCTCCTCGTAGCTGATGCGATCGACCTTGCGCGCCGTGGGCACGACGTTCGGGTCGGTGGTGTAGACGCCGTCGACGTCGGTGTAGATCTCGCAGACGTCGGCGTTGAGCGCGGCGGCGATCGCGACGCCGGTCGTATCCGAGCCGCCGCGGCCGAGCGTGGTGATCGAGCCCTTCTCGTCGACGCCCTGAAAGCCGGCGATCACGGCGATCTCGCCGTTGGCGAGCGCCTCCTGGATCGGTGCCGACTCGATCGACACGATGCGCGCGCGAGAGAACGCGCTGTCCGTGACGATCTTGCATTGATGGCCGAGGAACGAGCGCGCCTTGCCGCCCGCTGCGCGGATCGCGAGCGCGACGAGACCGACGGATACTTGTTCGCCGGTGGAGACGATCACGTCGACCTCGCGATCGTTCGGATCTTCCTGGATCTGACGGGTGAGCTCGAGCAGCCGATTGGTCTCCCCCGACATCGCTGAGACGACGACGGCGACCTGGTGGCCTTTGCGCTGCGTGGCGAGGCAACGCGCCGCCACGTTCTTCATGCGCTCGACCGAACCGACGGATGTTCCGCCATACTTCTGGACGATCAACACGGCCCGAGACCCTACACGTCGATCGCACCGTGGTACAGCCCACCGGTGACCGACGACGTCGTGATCGTCCTTTCGACGCTCCCGAACCCGGAGAAGGCCGCCGAAATCGCGCGGATCCTCGTCGAGGAGCAGCTGTGCGCCTGCGTCAATCTCGTACCGAGCGTGCGGTCGATCTATCGCTGGGAAGGCAAGGTCTCGGATGAGATCGAGACGCTCGCGATCATGAAGACGCTGCGATCACGCAGTGGCGAGCTCTCCGCTCGGCTCGTCTCGTTGCATCCGTACGAGGTGCCAGAGGTGATCGTGCTGCCGCTGGCCGACGGCCACGCGCCCTACCTCGCGTGGATCGCCGACTCCGTTCGCTAGTCGCGAACGTTCAGATCGTTTCAGGGACCCGTCGGGAGACCGCCGCCGAGGCACGCGGTGCACGCGTTCATGTCGAGACCGGTCGGGCACATCTGACCGACGAGCGCGCAGAACAGGCAGTCCTGCGTGTTCGCGGGGCACGCGCCACCGGAGCCACCGGATCCGCCGCCGCCGCCGCAATCGTTCGGGCACGACGCCGACGTCTCGCCGGTCTCGCACGTCATGTTGCCGCACATCGGGCCGGGCGGCGGGTTCGTGTTGCCACCACCGCTGCCGCAGTCCGCGGAGCAGCTGCCGACTTCGCTCGCTGCGCAGACGGCGTCGCCGCACACCGGCGCTCCACCACCTCCGCCGCCACCGACGGAAGCGTCGGGTCCGCCTCCTCCAGTGTCCTCGCCCTCGCCGCCCCAGCTACACGCAGACATCGCGCACACGAATAGCAACGTGGTGATCCTCATCATCATGCGCGGCATCGTACTTCCGGCGAGTACGAGATCAACGCCAAAGTGAGTGCGTGTCACGAATTCGTCGTCGGTTATCC
Source organism: Deltaproteobacteria bacterium (assembly GCA_013813765.1). GTDB lineage: Bacteria > Myxococcota_A > Polyangia > Haliangiales > Haliangiaceae > JABFXX01. The sequence goes on from JACCRC010000472.1 coordinate 15,832, forward strand.
GCTCTCGGCACCATACACATGATGTGCAAATCGTCGATCGATCGCACGGCGCAGTGCGGCGTGTTGCGGTCGGACCAAGCGTGGATCCTCGTCGAGAACTGCCTCTGCATGTCGCCTCGCGTCGAGGAGCAACGCTGTGTGTTGATGTAGGTCCCCATACCTCAGTCGCGGCACTCCGGCCTGACGCGGACCCAACAGCTCTCCCGGTCCGCGCATCGCGAGATCGTACTCGGCGATCCGGAATCCATCGTTCGTCTCCACCAGTGCAGAGAGTCTGGTCTGTGCATCGGGACCGAGTGTTCCTTGCGCGAGCAGCACGCAGTGCGCGGCGCCTCCTCCTCGGCCGACGCGTCCGCGCAGCTGATGAAGCTGCGCGAGCCCGAAGCGATCTGCGTCGAAGATCACCATCACCGTCGCCGCGGGTACATCGACGCCGACCTCGATCACCGTCGTCGCGACGAGCACGTCGAGCTCGCCGGTCTTGAACGCGCGCATCACACGGTCGCGCTCGTCTCCGTCCAGCCGTCCGTGGACGAGACCGACGCGCGCGCCCGGAAGCGCCGCCCTCGCCTGCTCGACCGTCGTCGTCGCATCTGCCCAGTCGCGACTGCCCTCTTCGTCGTCACCGTCACTCGGTTCGACTTTCGGACAGACGATATACGCGCGCTCGCCCGCCGCGATCCGCTCGGCGACGAGCTTGTACGCCGCCGCTCGTCCACGCGCGCCGCTCACGTGCTTCGTCGCTACCGGCAGCCGCCCCGGCGGCAGCTCGTCGAGCACGCTGACGTCGAGATCGCCGTACGCGGTGAGCGCGAGCGTGCGCGGAATTGGCGTCGCCGTCATCACCAGCAGGTGCGGTGCGCCCTGACCGTCGCCCTTGTCGCGCAGCTTCGCGCGCTGCGCGACACCAAACCGGTGCTGCTCGTCGATGATCACCAGTCCGAGCGCAGAGAATCCGACGCTCTCCGCGATCAGCGAGTGCGTGCCGATCACGACATCGATCTCGCCCGCGGCCAGGAGCGCGAGCAGGCTCTGCCGAACACCGCGCGGCGTGGAGGCCGTCAACAGCTCGATCTTGAGCGGCGCCTTGTTCGCCCACGCCTTCCAGGTCTCGAGGTGCTGCTCGGCGAGCAGCTCCGTCGGTGCCATCACCGCGACCTGCCGCCCCGAACGCGCCACCTGGAGCGCCGCCGCGAACGCGACCGCGGTCTTGCCCGCGCCCACGTCGCCCTGCAGCAGCCGGTTCATCGGCACCTTCGCGCCGAGGTCCGCGGCCATCTCGTCGATCGATCGCTGCTGCGCGCCGGTCAGCTGGAACGGCAGCGCCTTCGCGAGCTCGGCCTGCACACCCTTACCGCGTTCACACGGCACCGCCGCATCCTGTCGCCGCTCCCTGCGCCGGATCGTGATCGCGACGCCGAGCGCGAACAGCTCGCCAAACGCGAGCCGCCGCTGCCAGCGGCTCACGCCCTGGTTCAGCTCGGCGACGTGCTCCGCCGGGATGTCCGCCGCCGGCGAGTGCAGTCTCGTCAGCGTCTCGCCCATGCTCGGGAGATCCGCCGCGGCCTCGACGCTCGCGGGCACACCATCATCGATGCCATCCGCGACGCGCGCACACGCCGCCGCGCACGCGCTGCGTAACCGGCTCGGCGGCACGCCCGGGATATCCGGGTACCGCGTGATGATCGCCGGCGCGCCCTTGCCCGCGACGCCCTCGATCTCGATCCCGAGGATGTCTGGGTTTGCGAGCTCGAGCCGTCCGTTCCGCTTCTTGACCACTCCGTTGAGCGCGAGCTGGCAGCTCACGGGCATCCGCCTGTCGATGCCCGCCCACACGTTGAACCAGCGGATGACCGCGTTCGCCGGCTCCTCGCCGTCGAGGTTGATGACGCGGACCTCGGCCCACCGCCGTCCCCGCGCGAAGATCATCCGCGCGCTGATCACGCGCGCGACGAACGTGGCGCGCTTGCCCTCGTCCATCGCGTCCACCTCGGCGAGCGTCCTTGCATCGCGCACGTCGTCATAGCGTCGCGGCACCATCCACAACAGATCCTCGACGGTGACCAGGCCCTTCTCGGCCAGCTTCTCCGCGAATGCGGGCCCGATGCCCGGAAGCGAGTGCGTCGGGGCGGCGAGCGGATCGATCGGAGCCTCGGGCTCCTTGGTCTTCTTCGCGCGCGGCTTCGGCGGCGGCGCGCCATCCGGCGACGCCTCGGGAGAGCCGGGGTCCGCTTTCTTCGTCACCGTCTTCGGCGCGCTCGCCGGCGTCGCGTTCACGATCCGCGAGGACGCGGGCGCCAGCGTCGAGCTGGGGGCCGCGCCCTGCTTCCTTCGTGCAGCGGGAAGCGGATCCGAGCTCGCATTCGACGACGACGGCGGCTCGACTGACGCTGCGCGCGGCGAGCTCGCGCGTGCGCCCGGAACCGAGACCGAACCCGACACCGACGCCGAACCCGAATCCGACACCGCCCCCGACACCGAGCCCGACACCGAACCTGAACCCGACACCGAGCTCGCGGCGACGGGCGACGATGCGGCGGACGCAACGGGCGCGCGTTGCACGTACTCCGCTCGCAGGCCCGGCGCGTTCGCCCGCGACACCGGCGCCGGCGTTCGTGGGAAGCGCGCGAGCAGTCGCATCCCTCGGGCGACCTCGACCGCCTGCTGGTTCTCGGCGAGCTGCTCCCACCTCGCGAGCGTTGCCCTCCACTGCTCGAGCGCTGCCTTGTCGTCGAGCTTCGCGAGGATCCCATCGCAGCCGGCGCGCAGCGCGTGACCGAGCCCCTGCACCTTCCGCACGCCGGCGAAGTTGTCGGCCGCTGCGAGCTCGAGCGGCCCGCGCAGCGCATCCACCCGGCGCTTCAGCTCGGCATCCACGTCAGCAACCTAACACCCGTCGCTGACGATCCCTGCCGCCGACGGCTGTCGAGCTGCGACCACCGCGCGAACGGAGCGCGGCGCGCGACTAATCAGCGCGGTACGTGAACCGCAGCTCGTAGTCACAGAGGTGGAACACGTCCCCCTCGTCGATGCGCTTGTTGTCGATGCGCATGCCCTTGTAGTCGATGCCGTTCGTCGAGCCGAGGTCCTTGATGTAGAAGGTCCCGTTCCGACGGATCACGGCGGCGTGCTTGCGCGAGATGTTGCCGTCCTTGATCGGAAGGTCGGACGTCTTGCTGCCGCGGCCGATGATGAACTGATCCTTCGTCACCGGGTAACGCTGCCCGTTGTAGACGAGGAACAGCGTCGGACCAGCGGAGCCCATCTGCGCCATCGGAGCCGAGGACGCAGGCGCAGCGGGCGCGTGGTTCGAATTCGGACCGTTGCGCATGCTCGCGCCAGCGCCGCCCCCGGAGGGCGGGCTGTTGTTCGGTGCGTAGCCGGGCGTGGGCGGCGCGGGACGGCGAGCCTGATCAGCTCGAGCGGACGGCGGACCGGCGCTGACCGATGCGGCGGGCTGCGGAGGAGGCTGCGTTCCCGGCTGCGGGCGCATGGCGCCACCGGAGGGACCGGCACCGCCGCCCTTGGGGTACGAGACCGGGCCGGACGTGTTGTTCGGGACCTGCTGGCCACCGGTGACATTGGGAGCGCCGGGCGACTGATAGTTCTTCGAGCGCGCGTAGTACCGCATCGCCTCGTTGACGAGGTAATCGATCGAGCAATCGAAGTCGTTCGCCATCTGCTCGAACGTCTCCCATAGGACGTCCCTGCAGTAGAAATGGCGCATCGTCTTCTTACTCTGGTCCATGCGCGAGCTGACTCCTCGATGCGAACGGCAAGCGTGCGTTGACGTTGGGCCACCTGCAGCGGCGGCCGTCTCACCCTCTCCCGGGTGTCCTCAACGATACTACATCCGCGTGGGTGACGCGACTAACCCTCATCATTTGGGGGGTTCAGCTCCGCTGGTAAGGGCCGCGGCCAGATCCTTCGCGCGCTGCCCCAGGGTCGGGTCGGCCTTCCGGTCCTCGGCCCCCTTGTCGGACTGGTCACCCCAGAAGCCGACGAGCTTGTCCTTGGCGCCCGCGAGCTCAGCGATCTTCGGCGCGTCCTCGACGGACTTCATCAGGGTCAGCGCCTCGGCGGCGACCCAGCGGGACATCCGCTGATTGTCCGCGAGCAGCTGGCGGAGACCATCCAGGACGGAGGCCCGGGGGGTGAGCTTGGCGATCTCACCGGAGACCGCGCCGTTCAGGTCATCCTTCGCGTAGGTCCCGCTGTCGGGAAGTGCCTTGACCACCTCGACAAACGACTTGGTCCCACCGCAGAGAATGGCGGCGTACGCGACCGTGTAGCGGAACCTCGGCTCCTTGTGCGGGTACGGGATCATCGCGATCAGCGGAGCGAGGCACGCCGGTGCACCTGCCGCCCGGATGAGCTCGATCGCGTCGTTGACCGCGGTGCCGGGCATCGACTCGTCCTTCGCGATCGCGACGAGCGCATCGAGGTTCGGAGCCAGCGCCGCCGGGTCTGCGAGATCGAACAGGCCACCGGGGTTCACGTAGGCGGTGTGCAGCGCTCGCATCGCGCGCTTCGGCAGCGTCGCATCGCCACGATCCATCTTCGCGATGTCGAGCACGTACTTCACGGCCTCGGGGTTGCCGGAGGCGGCCATGCCGATCATCAGCTCGTCGCCGATCCGCAGCTTCGCCTTCTCCTGACCGGGCGCCGCGATCGTCGCGTTCGCGACCGCCATGAGCTTCTTGCCGCCGGGGGGACCTACCATCCGCATCACCGCGGCGCCGAGCACGGCACCGACCTTCGCGCGGCCCTCGTACGCGATCGTCGTGTACCAGTCGATCAGGTACGTATCGATCTGTTGCTTACCGGCGTCGGAGGCGTACTTGCGCAGCCCGATGAGCGCATCCTTCGCGGTGATCTGAGGAGCGCCGGGGAGGTCATCTTCCTTCTCGATGCGCGCAACGTCCCACAGCCGGGGCGCGAGCTTCTCGATGACCTGCACGCGGCGCGCGGGCGACATCTGCTCGAACGCCTCGCGCACCTCGGGATCGTTCCCCATGCGAATCATGTTCGCGCCGGCGTGCGCGGAGAGGTCCGCATCGAGGCCCTCGTCCGTCAGGGCCTTCTTGAGCTTCCCGGGGCCCTTTTGCGTGCGGGTCCACTTGTCGATGTTCTCGTGATTCGTCTTCTCGCATCCGGCGAGCACGAGGGCGATCGCGATCAGCAACAGGCGCGCAGACATGGCGCGAGCTTATCGTGGTGATACGTTCCGCGCGATGGCCGTACGGCGCATCCTCACCTTGATCACATGCGGTTCGATCGCGGTGCAGAGCAGTGCCTCGGCGTCTCCGCGTAGCGATCCGACGACCGGCCGCTCCGTGTTCACCGGCGCGACCGTCCCGAGCGCCACGTCGATCACGCTGAGCCCCGCTGCGATCGGCCTCGACACGCAGGGGACCAAGCTGTACCTCGCCATCGCCTCGACGCTGTCCCAGCTCTCGATCGAGCGAAGGACGATCGATATCGACACCGGTGCACTCTCGCCCGGCGGCGACGGGAGCGCGAACATCCCCGGCCCCGGCGGCGACCTCGCGGTCCTGTGGCACCCGAACGAGCGGCTCACGCTCGGGGCCTCGCTGCGCATCCCGCCGCCGGAGCTGCAACCGGCGGATCGCGACCTGCTCCGCTATCACACGCTCGGCGTCGGGCAGCGCACGTTCGCCGGCAACGTGGCCGTCAGCCTGCGCGTGACGAGCTCGTTCTACTTCGGCGCCGGCGTCGGCCACGAGAACACGTTCCTGCGCCTTCGCTGGGCGCGCGACACGGCGCTCGAGGCGGGGCGCGGCCCCGGCGGCATCGACAGCGACTGCGGCGGGCGGGCGTGCGGTGTCGAGAACCCGGATGCGGCGGAGCACTACGACGTCGCCGTGCGCACGCCGACCCTCGCGACGTCGAACCTCAAGGTGAACATCGGCACGGTGTTCCGCGTCGGGCCCGACGTCTGGGTCGGTATCGCCTATCACACGCCGCCCGGCCTCGACGTGCAGACCACGCTCGGCGGCACGATGGATGTCACGCGCTCGCGGCGCGACGGCGGCGTCGTCGTGCGCGGCGGCTCCACCGTCTACATCTCGTATCCGGCGAGCGTCGATGCGGAGGTTCGCGCGAGGCTGCCGCGCGAGCTCGAGCTGCATGTGGGCGGGCGATGGGAAGACCTGTCGCGCATGCAGGCCTACGACGTGCGCGGCTACGGCAGCGTGTTCTCGTTCAACAACATCCCCGAGCAGACGCTGCGCGCGCGCGGCATGCACGACGCGTTCGCGCTGTGGGCCGGCATCGAGCAGATCGATGTCGACGAGCGCAAGCCGATCCGGCTCGGCGCGCGGCTCGGGTTCGAGACCTCGTCGGTCGATTCCGACAAGCTCTCGCCGCTGACGGTGGCACCCGCGGCCGCGACGCTCGACCTCGGTGCACAGGCCCGTCTCGGCGCGTGGCTCGTGCAGCTCGGCTACGGCATCGCGTTCTCGCCGACGATCGCTGTCGACAACAGCGCGTTCGATCCGCGCGCGCGGATCGACTGCATCGACTCGGGCTTCGACTACACGACCGCCGCATGTCGATCGACGCGCAACGGCTACGGCATCCCGACCGCCGCCGGCGACTACCGGAGGATCGATCACGCGCTGCGCCTGGGGTTCCGCTATGAGTTCCCCTGACGAGGCGCCGATCGTCGTGTTCGGCGCGACCGGCCTCGTGGGCCGCCGCGTGTGCGCGGAGCTCGCGCGCGCCGGCATGCCGTTCGAGATCGCCGGCCGCAGCGAGGCTGCGCTCGCCAAGCTCGCCGGCACGGTCGCGGTCGCGCACACGCACATCGCCGACGTGAAGGATCCAGCCACGCTCGCGATGGCCTTCGCCGGCGCGCGCGTCGTGATCAATGCGGCCGGTCCACTGCGCGAGTGTGCAGAGCCCGTGCTCGGGGCCGCGCTCACCGCAGGCGCTCATTATGTGGATGTCGGTGGCGAGCAGGAGGTGCTGCACGCGCTGCACGAGCGTCACGAGTCCACGGCGCGCCGCGCGGGTCTGATCGCCCTGCCCGGCGCGGGCGTGGATTGCCTCCTCGGCGATCTCGCGGCCGCGTGGGCTGCGGAGCACGTCTGCGGCATCGCCGATGACGGAGGTCCTCTGGTCCGCGTCGAGCCCGCGCTGCGAATCGGCGAGGATCGCCCGCTCGACGAGGTCGCGATCAGCTACGTCGCCGACGATCTCGTCGTGTCGGCCGGCCGGCAACGCGCGCTGTTCGGCGGCCTCGGCGGCAAGGTGCTCGTGTGGCGGCGCGATCGCTGGGAGACCGGTCGCGCCGGCGAGCATCGCCGCGTCAACGCTGGACCGACGATGGGCGGCGAGCGCGATGCCGTCGGCTACGCGGGCGGCGATGTCGTCACCGTGCCGCGCCACATCGCGACGAACCTCGTCACCACGTACATCTCGACCACGCGCTCCGCCGGTGCATCCGTCGCGATGCGTCTGCTCTCACGCGCGTTGCCGCTCGTGCCGCGCTCGGCCGGTGCGTTGCTCGCCGCGTATGCCGCGCCCGACGCCGACTACGGAAAGACCTCATTCGCGATCGTCGCGCAGGTTCGACGAGGATTTTCCGCAGCGCAGGTCACGGTGCGCGGGCGTGATCTCTATCGCACCACCGCGGTGATCGCGGCGTGGGCAGCGCGTCAGCTCGTCGCGCGTGCCGTCGGTCCGATCGGAATGCGCGCACCCGCCGAGCTGTTTCGCGCGCGTCCTGCGTTGACCGAGCTTGCACGGGAAGCGGGGCTCACGTTCGAGCCGAGCTTCGGAACCCGCTGAGCCCGCAACGCCGTCGAGCGTGGTATCAACGATCGATGTCGATGTCGTCACTCGGCTGGAAGCTCGAGGCCGAAGCACCCGCGGGTCGCGGGACCACGGCGCGTCGCTATCGGCTGAGCAACGGCCTGTCGCTGATCACGGCCATCGACAAGCGCGCACCGATCGTCGCGCTGCAGACCTGGTTCCGCGTCGGCTCGCGTCACGAGCGCCCGGGCGCGACCGGCATGGCTCACCTGTTCGAGCACCTGATGTTCGGTCAGACCGAGAGCCTTCCGCCCGGCGAGTTCGATCGGCTCGTCGAGCGCACCGGCGGTGAGTCGAACGCCGCGACGTGGGTCGACTGGACGTACTACCGCCTGTCCCTGCCGGCGCGCGATCTGCCGCTCGGCATCCGCCTCGAGGCGGAGCGCATGCAGCACCTCGTGCTCGAGACCGGCCCGGTCGAGTCCGAGCGCGATGTCGTCACGAACGAGCGCCGCGAGCGCGTCGAGGACGACGTCGACGGCTGGCTCGACGAGCAGCTGATGGCGCACGCATTCACCGTCCACCCGTACCGGTGGCCGACGATCGGCTGGATGGAGGACATCCGCGCGCTGTCGCTCTCCGAGATCCGCGCGTTCTATCGGACGTGGTACGCGCCGAACAACGCCGTGATCGTGTGCGTCGGCGACTTCGACGAGCCCGCTCTGCTCGATCTGATCGCGAGCCACTACGGATCGATCCCGCCCGCCGAGCTGCCCGCCGCCTCGCCGATCACCGAGCCCGAGCAGACGCGCGAGCGCGTGGTGCGCGCGCCCAAGCCGATCGCGACCGATCGACTGCTCGTCGGCTACAAGGCGCCCGGCCAGGACGAGGCCGACTGGGCCGTGCTCGAGATCGTCGCCACGCTGCTTGCGGGATGCCCTTCGGCGCGGCTGTATCGCCGGCTCGTGATCGAGCGCGAGGTCGCGTCCAGCGTGGATGCGCAGCTCACGCCGTTCCGCGATCCGTCGCTGCTTCGGCTCGCGGTCACCGCAGCGCGTGGCCACACCGCCGACGAGATCCTGGGCCTAATCGACGAGCAGCTCGCCGCGATGGCAGCTCAGCCCCCGAGCAAGGCCGAGGTCGAGAAGGCCAAGGCGATCGCGGAGACCGACTTCTGGACCTCCCTCGTCGATATCGACGGCAAGGCCGAGGCGTTCGGCCACTACGAGGCCGCGCTCGGTGACTTCCGCAAGGTCACGCAGCTCGCCGAGCGGCTCGCGCAGGTCACCGCCGAGGACGTCGCGCGCGTGGTGCAGACGTACCTGCGGCCCGACCGCCGCACGATCGTGATCGCCGAGCCCGAGAGCGGCGACGTCGCGGACGAAGAGGACGCCGCGTGAAGCCTCTCGTCATCGTCGAGGCGTCGCCCGATACGCCGCTCGTCTGGTTCGATGTCGCGATCCGCGGCGGTTCGTGTACCGATCCGCTCGGCATCGAGGGCCTCCATCGCCATGCCGCGATGCTCGCGCGCCGCGGCGCCGGTCGGCGCGATCGCGCAGAGCTCGACGAGACGCTCGACTCGCTCGGCGCCGCCGTCGAGGTCGGAGTCTCGCGCGATGCGGTCTCGGTCGCCGGCCTCGCGCTGTCGCGCCACCTCGATCAGGTGATCGATCTCGCCGCGGACATCCTGGCCGAGCCGAAGTTCTCCGAGGACGAGCACGCACGCTTGCTCCGCGAGACGCCACAGGTGCTCGACGAGATCCGCGACGACGACAGCGCGCTCGCGACCCGCTGGTTCGACTGGCTGTGCAGCCCGGGGCATCCGTATGGCCGCACCTCGCTCGGCACGGAGACCTCGCTGACGCGCATCGATCGTGCGACCGCGACCGCGACCTGGAAGCGCGAGGTCGTCAGCGGCAACCTCGTGATCGGCCTCGCCGGCGATGTCGACGACGCGAGCGCGCAGCGCGTGGTCACCCGCCTGACCGAGCGCATTCCCACCGCCGAGCGCCCGTCCGTCGCGGCCGAGCTACCCGCGCGCGAAGCGAAGGGCCGGCGGATGATCCTCGTCGACAAACCCGACCGCACGCAGGCGCAGATCCGGATCGGTCACCTGTCGGTCGGCTACGGCCACCCCGACACCGCGGCACTCGCGATCGCCGAGGCGGTGTTCGGCGGCATGTTCTCGAGCCGCCTCATGCAGGAGATCCGGGTCAAGCGCGGCTGGAGCTACGGCGCTGGCTGCGCGCTGCGCCGGTCTCGCTTGCCCCACTGGTTCGAGCTGTGGATGGCGGCCGGGATCGATGTCGCTGGGCCCGCCGTCGCGCTCGCGCTCGAGCTGTTCGCCGACTACGCGAACAACGGTCCCACCGACGACGAGGTCGACTTCGCGCGCAGCTACCTCGTCGGTGCGATGCCGTTCCACGTCGCGACAGCCAGGCAGCGCATGCAGCTCGCGGTGCGCGACGCCGTGTTCGATCTCCCGAGCGGGTTCACCGCGCAGCTGCCCGAGGCCTTCGCCGGCCTCTCGCCTGCCGACGTCCGCGCCGCGTGCCGCGCGCACCTGCGGCCCGATGATGCGGTCACGGTCGCGGTCACCACCGCCGAGCAGGCCCGGGGTCCGCTGGAAGCAGCGAACGCGGGCGTGCTGACGGTCGTGGATCACGACGAGTACTGAGGTACTGTCCTCGCGATGCGCTTCGACCCCAGTCCCGAGGTAGCAACCGAGGCCGCGCTGGAGATGGCGCTCCGTCCGTTCATCGAACGGTTCGTGAAGGAAGACAAGCGCGAGCGCGCGGTCAGCCACTTCTTGCCGAAGATCGACAAGGCCAGCTACCACGAGCTGATCACCTCGATCGATACAACGCGCGCACGGCCATATGCGCCCGGTGTGCTCGAACCGTGGAACGCAGTGAGCGGCGTCTTCCTGGTCGATCACGAGGCGTATACGGTGACCACTCAAGTAGCCATGGGGCTCTACGTCACCAGCAACGACTCGATCTTCATCGCGTACCGCGGAACGTTTGCAGTTGTCCGCTACGTGACCGGCTCGCCGCTGTTGCTGACGTAGGTCATCTCACCGTCGCTACGTCGTCGAGGATGCGTCCGTGCATCGGACGGTGGCTACACGAGTAGCCTGCGACAGCGCGGAATAATTTGGCCGGTCCAGCGACTGCGCACGGTTGTCCGCAGGGCACGAAACGTGCTCAGCGCGCGGGCACACTATGAAGACCAGCCTATCCATGTTCCTGGGAGCATCGCTCCTGGCGACCGCGTGCGTATCCGACGACAACCTCGATCCCGACAAGCCCGACCAGAGCGACGTCAAGGGCGGCCCCGACGGCAAGTCCGAAGCGTGGGGCTCCAGCGATAGCCCGAGCCTGTTCAACAGCAGCCTCGAGTACGTCGCCTCCGCCCTGCCGACCACCGGCGAGGCCCGCAACATCCCGTGGGCCGGCAACTACTGGCCGGTCTACGAGGACAGCATCAACAAGAAGTGGGGCTCGGGTGATCCCGCCTCCACGAAGTACGGCAAGGCGTTCGGCGTGACCGGCGTCGAGAACGGCGTCTCGCAGTACCACGGCATCGACTCGCAGTCGTCGCGCACGTCGTGCACGACCACCAGCCAGTGCAACGCGACCCTCGGCGAGTCGTGCGCGATCCGCACCGGCGCCACCAGCGGCCGCTGCATCCCCGCCTGGTTCGGCATCTGCCACGCGTGGGCGCCCGCCGCGATCATGCTGCCCGAGCCGAAGAATGCCGTGACCTACAACGGCGTCGAGTTCAAGGTGCAGGACATCAAGGCCCTGCTCACGCTCGTCCACGACCGCACCGAGACGAAGTTCGTCTCGCTCCGCTGCGACGGGCTCGACAGCGCGAACGAGATCACGTTCGACAAGTACGGCCGCCCGAACGGCGCGTCGGCCGCGTGCAAGGACACGAACCCCGGCACGTTCCACGTCCTCATCACGAACTACCTCGGCAAGCAGGGCGAGTCGTTCGTGTACGACCGCACCTGGGACAGCGAAGTGTGGAACCAGCCGCTCCGCGGGTACCGCATCACCGCGTCCAACGAGGTCACGCCGCTCGAGGCGAACAAGCTCGTCGGCGTAGTCTCCGAGGGTGGCACCACCACCGAGCGGACCGGCACCACCGCGGCGAGCGCGTGGACGCAGGTCGGCACGTTCCCCGTCACGGCGGGCTCGGCCCTCACGGTCGCGATGACCGGCACGGGTGACCCGGACCTCTACGTGCAGTTCGGCGCGCAGCCGACCGCGTCGGCCTACGCCTGCCGCCCGTACGAGACC
>JACCRC010000502.1 GCA_013813765.1 Deltaproteobacteria bacterium
CCGCCCGCACTGCAGCCTCCGCCCGCCTCTTCAGGCTCGGCCTCCGGATCGTCCGCCGGACGATCGCACGCGACGCGCTCGAGATCGCGGCCGGTCACTGATTCGATCCACGAGACCACCTTGTCGGCACGCACGTACACGCCTCCGTTGCCGCACGGCAGGCCGGGTAGCGCGAGCCCGCGCGACACCACGCCCACCAGCGCCGGCCCACTCGGCGTCTTGATCATCGCTGGTCCACCCGAATCCCCCATGCAGCTGTCCGTGCCGCGGCCGCCCGCGGTGAACTCGCCGTTGGGACGCGCGTCGGGATTGCACGATGGATCGCTGCCGCAGAGCGGATCGAGCACCGGCACGACGGCCTGGTGCAGCTCGGTGTTGTCATCGGTTCCGGTAGGTGACGTGAGCCCGAACCCGACGACCGTCACCGGCCGCAGCTCCGAGAGCAGCTTGTTCGCGAGGCATGCCGTGGCGATCGCACGCGGTCGCCACGTCGCGACATGATCGAGCATGATCACGCCGATGTCGTAGCGGTCTTCCCAGTTCGGATAAGCGCGCGACCACTTCACGGGGATCCGTTGGCCGGGCCCGATCACCTGGGCGAAGTCCACCGTGTTCGCGATCACGAACTTCGGCTCGATGTAGATGCAGTGCCCCGCCGTGAGCACGACATCGGGCGCGATCAACGTGCCGGAGCACGAGCCCTGCTCGCCAATCACGGCGACGACGTCGGGCCAGTCGCCATGCTTGGCCTTGGTACCTCCGACGACCGGTGGTGGTTGCGGGCCCGCGCTCGCGCTGGAGACGACGAACAAGGAGAGGACGAGGACACGGAGTGTTTGCATGCGCCGCGCATGCAGCAACCGAAGAGCCACCGCGCGCACGTGTGATCGCGGCGAGTTACGCGATCGCGTACGGACGATTTCCGGCCCCGCGTCCGCGCGGCGGACGAAGCCCGGACGCGCTCAGACCCGGCGCGCGTTGCGCCGGCGGCGGCGGAGGAGCGCGATCGGAAGCAGGACGAAGAGCGCGCCCCAGGCTGCGTTGCTGGTCGCCGAACAGCCGCCGGCGAACATCGCGGAGCGATCGTCGCCGCCGCCCTCGTCATCCGGTCCGCCGGACTCGAGGCCATCGCCGGTGCAGTCATCCTTCGCGATCACGCGCGCCGTGGTCTCCTCGATCCAGCGCACGACCTTGTCGGTGCGGACGTAAATGCCGCCGCCGCCGCACGGCCTCGGAGAATCATCGAGGCCACGCGACACCGACGCGATCAGGATCGCGCCACGCTCGGTGTCGAGATAGACCGGGCCGCCCGAGTCACCGAAGCAGGAGTCGGCACCGCCGCCGCCCGCGACGAACTCGCCGGCCGGGGAAGCGCCCTCGCGGCAACCGTTGCCACCCGAGCAGGTCGGATCGAGCACCGGCGCCATCGCCTCGCGCAGCGAGGTGTTCGATCCGCCGCCGTCCTCCTGCGTCAGGCCGAAGCCGACGAGGTGGACCATCGTCTCCTCGCGAAATCCGGTGAACGTGCAGCCGCGGGCGACCTTGCGGGGCTCGATGCCCTCGACCGGCTGCTTCAGCACGATCACCGCAACGTCGTACGTCTTGCGGAACTCCGGGTACGCCGTGATCGACTCGATCGCGATGCGCTTGCCGCCGGAGCCGTTGTAGTTCGTGGTGTCGACAACAACCACGTCGGGGTTGATGTTCGCGCAGTGACCGGCGGTCAGCACGACATCGGGCGCGATCAACGTGCCGGTGCACGAGCCGGACGGGCCGAGGACCGCGACAGCATCGGGCCACTTTCCAGGTGGCACCATGCCGCCGCCGACGACCGGCTGCGAGATCGTCCCGAGCTCGAGCTGCCCCATCGTCTGGCCGCTCGGCGTCGCGTATGCGAGCGCTGGCGCGACGGTGAGCGCAGCGAGCATAGCGAGGCGCGACATTGGGTTGCAGCACGAGCAACTCCCGTACCCTCAAAGAGACTCGCAACAATCCGCGCAACCTCGTGAGATGTTGAACGGACCGCTGTGTCGGTGGCGCCCGGTGCGCTAGTTCAGCCAGAGCAGATAGCGCAGCTTGTGATCGAACGACTCGGTCCCGCGATCCAGATCTGCCTTCATCCGACCGAGGCGCTGGACCAGCGGCGACGCCTTCATTCCCGTCCGATACCCGTTCCCGAACACGCCGCGCAGGATGCGCTCGACATTTGCGGGAGACTCGGAGCTGTCCGTGAGGTCGAGCACGATGTCCCTGGGATCGCGCAGCATCGCGCCGAAGTCGAGGTACGCGTCCGGCACGAGCGTCGCTGCCTTGGGCTCGACCAGGGCGACTACCTGCTTCAGCGAGAGCCCTTCCTCGCTCGTCAGCATCCGGCGTACGTCGCCGGTGACGCCGGCCCAGGTGTCGTAGATGGCAGCGTCCATCGGCAGCGGCACGGGGTGGTTCTGCTGCCTGGGGTTCGGCACCCACTCGCGATCATCGTCGGTCTCCGCGAGGTACGCCGCGCGGCAACGATCGGCATACGCGACGCCATCGAGGATCAGCTCGCGCGCCTTCTTCACGCGGCCCGGATCCGTCAGCTTGATGGTCAGCTTGCGCTCGGTGAAGCGGCGCTCGAACAGCTTGTCGAGCTCGGACCATTGATACGCGAGCACGAGCTGCACGCCCGCGCGCTGGAACGAGATCATCGCGCGCGCCCAGTCGATATCGCCGACATCGAACCGGAACGTCGGGCGCCGCGCCGGCGTGCCCTCGGGGATCTCGCCGCCCTTGCCGTCGTACTCGATCTCGAACAGCTTGCGGTCGCGCTCGTCGACTTCACCGGTGCGGTTCCAGTCGTGCTCCCAGCAGGCGAGACAGAGCTCGAGTGAGAACGCGGGATCCGCCGCGGCGATCGCGAGATCCCGATCGACCGCATCGAGCCCGTCGAGGAACGTCTTCCACATCTGCCGGCCGGCCTCGTGATCGAGAAACTTGAGGTCGTCGCCCTGCTCCGCGAGCGCGGTCAGGCGCGTGATCAAGGCGTGCCCTGCCGCCTGGTACGTGACAAGCGCGCGCACCGCGGCCGCACGCGAGTTACCACCGTCCTTCTGCATCACCTGGCTCGCGATCGAACGCGCTTCGTCGAACTTCGACGCTTGCAGCGCGGCGATCGCCGGCGCGGCGTCGGTCGCCGCCGTCGGCAGCTGCGCGATCGGACTTTCAGGTTTGGGGGAACCGGTGCATGCGGCCGCGGCGAGGACGAGCACGAGGAGTCGCTTCATGGGTGGGCATGGTGACGCACGACGGCAGGACCCCATTCGGCAGTTCACGCGAAGTTCACGCCGCTCCGCCCGGGCGCTCGTGCCCACCGCGCGCCGATGCTCCGCCCTCGCTACCACCCAAGCGCGCTGGAATCCTCGGCGGCGCGCGGCCTCGCGTGCGGCACACCGGCTGCACGAGGTCTCAACATCATGTACAGCAAGGCCAAGATAGCCGGCCGCCCGATCCACCCGATGCTGGTTGGCTTCCCGATCGCTCTGTTCACCGCGACGATCGCGCTCCAGCTCGCCTATATCGGCACGCAAGACGCGTTCTATTTTCGCGCTGCGATGATCGCGAACATCGCAGGCGTCGTGATGGGCCTGCTCGCGGCTCTCCCCGGCGCGATCGACCGCTGGGCGCTGCCGAAGCAGTCGCGCGCGAAGGGTCTCGCGACACAGCACGCGCTGTTCAGCATCATCACGATCGCGCTCTACGGCGTGAGCGCCGTGATGCTCTACCTCGGCTGGACGAACCGCGTGTTGGTCGACGGTGCCTACGCCCTCGACGTTCGCATCCCGCTCGCGATCGACATGATCGGCTTCGTCTCGATGGCCAGCGCCGGCATGCTCGGCTGGTCGCTGGTGCAGACGCACCACATCGGCATCAAGCCGGCTCACATCCGCGAGCACCGTCCGTCCCGCGAGCCCGAGCTCGACACCAACCCCCTTCTCGTCCGCTCTCACTAGCTCTCGACCGACTTCGCTTAGCTTAGACACCCCGCCGCGCTCTACGAAGGGTCTGTGGATCCAACGTGGAGCGCGGCGTTTTTTTGTACAGTGCGCCGGTGCAACTCGCATCGACGATCCGGGGGCAGAGCTACCGGTTCGCCTCCGTCAAGGAAGTGCTCGCGAAGGCGAACCCGCCGAAGAGCGGTGATGACCTCGCCGGCATCTCGGCGCGGGACGCCGTCGAACGCGTGGCCGCGCGCGCGGTGCTCGCGAACCTGACGCTGCGCGAGCTGCGCGAGAACCCCGTCGTCCCGTACGAGCAGGACGAGCTGACCCGCCTGGTCGAGGACGAGCTCGACGATCAGGCCTACCGCGCCGTCGCTCACCTGACGGTCGGCCAGTTTCGCGAGTGGCTGCTCGACATCGACACCACAGGTCCCACGCTGCGCGCGGTCTCGCCGGGGCTGACGCCGGAGATGGCGGCAGCCGCGAGCAAGTTGATGTCGAACTTCGATCTGATGACGGTTGGCGCGAAGTGCCAGGTCGTCGTCCGCGCGAACAACACGCTCGGCCTGCCCGGCCGGCTGTCGTCACGCTGCCAGCCCAACCATCCCACCGACGACGTGCAGGGCATCCTCGCGTCCGCACGCGAGGGACTGTCGTACGGCTGCGGCGACGCGGTGATCGGGATCAATCCTGCGACCGACACCGCGGAGTCGACCGCGGAGATCCTGAAGGTCATCGATGACCTCTTGAAGCGCAACGAGTGCCCGACGCAGCACTGCGTGCTCTCGCACGTCACGGTGCAGATGAGGGCGCTCGAGCTGGGCTGCCCGATGGACCTGATGTTCCAGTCCGTCGCCGGGACCGAGGCCGCGAACAAGGCGTTCGGGATCAGCGCGGCCCTGCTGCAGGAGGGCTACGAGCTGATCAACGCGAAGGGCACCGCGAAGGGTCCGAACCGGATGTACTTCGAGACCGGCCAGGGCTCCGCGCTATCGAGCGCCGCGCACCACGGCGCCGATCAGGTCACGATCGAAGCACGCGCGTACGGCCTCGCGCGGCGCTACAAGCCCTTCCTCGTGAACACCGTCGTCGGGTTCATCGGACCCGAGTACCTCGAGGACGGCCCACAGATCTCGCGCGCCGCGCTCGAGGATCACTTCATGGGCAAGCTGCTCGGCCTGCCGATGGGCTGCGACGCGTGCTTCACCTATCACGCGAAGATGACGCAGGACGAGCTCGAGAGCCTGAAGGTCCTCCTCGGCGCCGCGGGCTGCACGTACCTCATGTCGCTGCCGGTCGGCGACGACATCATGCTGAACTACCAGTCGACGAGCTATCACGACATCCCCACGCTGCGCCGGTTGCTCGGCAAGCGCCCGACGCCGGAGTTCGACGCCTGGCTCGACGCAAAAGGAATCTGGCGCGGCGATGGGCCCGGGCCGAAGTTTGGCGACGTGGAGGCGGTGCGCTGATGCGAGCCGTGTGGATCGTGACCGTGATCGCGATCGCTGCGTGCGCGAACGGCTGCAAGAAGAAGCCGCGCGAGCAGCCGAAGCCCACGGCCGAGACGGTGACGCAAACGTCAACGCCGAAGCCCGAACCGCTGCCGCCGCTCAAGCCGCTGCCCCCCGCGACCGACGGACCGGTCTATGCCTTGATCCAGTACGTGGGGGTCATCCGGCTCGACTCCGATGGCTGGAAGCTGATCGGCAAGCCGACGGACTCCGGGGGACTCGAGCTCGGAACCGACGGAACGCTCTGGGTGTGGAACTCCGACAGGATCTGGAAGCTCGAGGGCGACACGTTCACCAAGATCCCGTCGCGTGGGCAGATCTCGGATGTGGCGGCTGCCGCCGACGGCACCTTGTGGATCATCGCCGACGGCGAGCTGCGGCACCTCGGGTTCGGCGCGTGGACAACGGAGGTCGTGCCCGGTGGAGATCCTCCACGCGGCGTCGAGGCCGACGCGGAGGGAGTATGGGTCCATACGCTGGATCGGACGTACCTCCGTGCCGGCACCACGTGGCAGCCGTTCGATGTCCCGGGCGTGACGGGGCAGCACACCGACATCCTGACGCTCGCGAGCACGGGGCGCGATGCGTACCTCGCGACGACCGATGCGGTGATGACGTTCGAGAAGGCGGCGTGGCGCCTCGTGCGCAAGCACGTGACCAAGGGCGAGTGGGCCTGGATCGCTCCGGGACCAGCTGGTCGCTTCGCCCTGACAACTCGGACGGAGAAGTTCCTCGGCGACGCGACGATCGGCGGCCGTGGGCTGACCCCACTCGACGTCTCGCCGACCGGCATCACCGCCGACTACGTGATCCTGTTCGCCGTCGACGATCGCGGCCGCACCTGGGCGACCGCGCATCAGCAGGTGGTGGTGTTCGACGCCGAGGGCAAGATGATCAAGCGCTGGGGCGCGGACGATTCTCCGTTGCTGAGGGGCGGGATCGGCGGCATCGCGGTGGGCGACGGCGGTCCGGCTGGACTCGAGCCCGGGGAGCGCACGGCCGGCAAGGTCACCGGCAAGGTCGAGGGCTCTGCCGCGGGAATGACGGTGCGCGCGTGCACGCAGAGCCAGGTCGCCTACAACAAGGAGCCATGCGAAGGCGTCGGCAACGCGCGCAGCGCGACGACGATCGAGGGCGGCAAGTTCACGCTCGACGGCGTGACGGTCGGCCCGATGTTCTTCTGGGTGAAGCGCGGCGATCGCTGGCGCGAGACGATCGGCGTACAGTGCTGCGCGCAGCTCACGCCAGACAGCACCGTCGATGTCGGAACGCTGCGGCTGAGGTGATTCAGCTCGGAGCGTACGCGAGGTTGTCCCAGACGAGCTGATCGGTCGCTTCGTCGTAGGTGCCCTCGTAGACCGTCGTGCCCGCACCCTCGGCGCGGATCACGTTGCCGTCGCACGTCGCCATCCCGGACTCGCCGACATCGGAGTGCGACCACGTGAACCGGCTCTTCGTCTCGCCGTCGTACGTCTCGAAGCGAATGCTCCAGTTGCAGTACGCGACGCCATCCGGCGTCAGACCACACTCGCCCTGCGCGAGCGAGCGGAAGCTCATGCCCTCGAGCGCGGTGCACGCGCCCTTCGCGGTCGGTGTGGTGTTGTCCTCGGGCGGAAGCTCATCCATACAGCCGGAAAGACCGGCAGCGACGATCACCGAGAGCCCCAGGGCGCGCATGCGGACAGCATTATAGTACGTCTGCGCGCGGACCGGGAGGCCCTTGCACCGGCGTTGCGTGCATGGTCCTGTAGGCGCCCGTGAGCAGGACTCGCCAACTCATGGATGCGCTTCGGGATGAGCTCGGGTCGAGCGACCCGCTCCCGCCGGTTCCGGCGATGCCGCCGATCCCGGCTCCCCCTGCCCGGGTGTACTCGCCGCGGCCCGAGCGGAGCGCGTTCGCCGCCCAGGCCGCGCACCACACGACCGCCCTTGTGGGGATCGGGCACGTCGGCACCCGCTACGCGACCGACGTCGTCCTCCAGTTCCAGGCGGAGCTCGCGGTCGCCCACGCGGCGGTTGGCGCCGAGCTGCCGGAGGGCTGGGCCGCGGACAACGGCTTCGTGGGGGTGTGCTCCCGCGTCACGTCTCACCGCGAGTTCCTGCTGCGGCCCGATCTCGGGCGGCGCTTGAGCGACACGTCGCTCGAGACCGTGCGCTCGCGCTGCGACAAGAACGTCGACGTCCAGATCATCGTCGCGGACGGCCTGTCGGCGGTCGCGTGCATGCAGACCGGCAAGGCGCTCCACGATGCGGTCGTCCGCGCGTGCTCTGCGCGCGGCCTCAAGACCGGCACGCCGATCGCCGCTCGATTCGCGCGCGTGTGGCTCGAGGACGAGATCGGCCAGGAGGTCAACGCGAAGGTCGCGATGATCCTCCTCGGCGAGCGCCCCGGTCTCGGCACCGGCGACGGACTGTCCGCCTACGTCGTGTACGCGCCGAAGCTCGGCAACACCGACGGTGATCGGAACATGATCTCGAACATCCACCTGCGCGGCATCATCCCCGACGACGCGGCCGAGCGGCTCGCAGCGCTCGCGTCGGCGATGATCGAGCAGCGGTCCAGCGGCGTCACGCTCGACCTCGGTCGGCTGGGCGAGGTCAGCGGCGGCCGCGGTTATCGAGCGCCGCAAGTACGACAGCGGCTCGTCGCCGGCGGAGAGCCCACGTGATCCTCGAGCGCATCATCCCGACGGTGCTGAGCGTGCGGCGGATCCTCCGGGCGGATCCGGCACTGGTCAAAGCGTATGGCGGCGACCCGGAGAAGCACACGTCGCTCGGCCTCGTGACCTGCGATCAGGACGACGCGATGTACGTCGCGCTCGACGAGGCAACGAAGCACGCGCAGGTGGACGTGATCTTCGCGCGCAGCTTCTACGCAGGCGCGGCTCACGCGAGCGGCCGCCTGTCCGGAGAGATCCTCGGCGTGATCGGAGCAACGGAGCCCGAGGCGATCGAGAACGGGCTCGATGCGCTGCTGCGCTGCCTGGAGCACGACGCGTGCTTCTACGACGCCGATGGCAAGCGCACGGTCACCGTGTTCCCGCACGTGATCGCCTCGCTCGGCGAGTACCTGTCGAAGGAAGCGGGCCTCGCTCCCGGCACGCCGATGGCGTACCTCGTGGCACCGCCGATCGAGGCGACGATCGGGCTCGATGCGGCGCTCAAGGCCGCCGAGGTTCGCGCTGTGAGAGTGCAGCCGCCGCCGACGGAGACGAACTTTGCCTGCGCGTGGCTGACCGGCGATCTCGATGCGTGCGAGGCCGCGGCGGTCGCCTATGCCGCGGCTGTGGTCGACGTCGCCGCTCAACCGCGTCGCTAGGCGTGGCCGCAACGCACGCGAGGCTCACTACAACTGGCTGTGACCGCGTGGCGCAGCGGCTACTCGACCAGCCAGAGCGCGTAAACGCTCGCACGCACTAGGCTCCTGGATTCGTGACAGGAGCTCGCGCGCGCGGACACGGCATAACGCTTGCCTATCGCGCGCGCATGATGATGCACCGCATCCTGACGTTCGCGTCGGGACTACTCCTAGCTTCGACTGCCCTCTCTGCCTGTATGTCTGACGAGAAGATCGAGCCCGTAAAGGGCGAGGTCGACGAGGAAGGACCGTCGTCTGATCCGACGTCCCTCCAGGGCCCGGCCAAGAGCGACCATTCCACGCAGGTCGTCGCGTACTCGAAGGAGTCCGCGCACCCCTACGCGAACAACCTCAACCAGACCTATGGGCTCGACCTCGCCGGCGTCCTGCCGTCGTGCGCGACCCAGGTGAAGTTGCACTTCTCGATGCTGCGCACCGAGGCCGGCTACGACTACGTCGTCATCCGCAACGGCGCGGGCGCCGAGGTCCAGCGCTTCGATGGCAACCGTGACAACACCTGGACGAACTGGGTTCCGCTCAGCGCCACGAAGTCGATGAGCGTCAAGCTGACGAGCGATGGCTCGGTCACGCGCGATGGCTTCCGCATCGACTCGATCGAGTGGCAGGGTGCGGTCCCGTGCGCCGCGGCTCCGGAATACAACTGCGGCACCACCGGTGTCGATCTGCGCCGCCCCGCTCCGGCCTGCGGCTGCCGCGAGATCTCCCACTGCAGCCCGCTGTCGGGCATCACCGTCACGCACTCGGTCGGCGGCGGCTTCACCGGTGAAGTCACGGGCAAGAAGCTCGTCGGTCTGAACCTGTCGACCACGCGCTTCACGCCCGCGGGCGGCGAGACCACGGAGCCGGCCGGAACGGTCGATGCGACGAAGCTCCGCGCGTTCTTGAACCGCATCGCGACCTACGACGTCCTCTACGGACCCGGCCGCGCCGAATCGGCGAACTGGACCGAGTGCTTCTCGGTCACCACCGATCAGGAGAGCGTCTCCTACTGCGCGCAGCAGGGCGACCACACCGCAGCGGTCACCGCGGCGATCACCGAGTTCAACGCGCTCAGCACCTGCGGCACCGGCGGCGGCACGACCTGCGGTGCCGGCAAGTTCTGCGACGCGAACGGCGAGTGCGCCGACCAGGGCTGCGTCTGCCCGGCGATCTACCAGCCGGTGTGCGGCACCAACGGCAAGACGTACTCGAACGGCTGCGCCGCGGGCTGCGCGAACGCCTCCGTCGCTCACACCGGCGAGTGCGGCATCACGGGTGACCCGTGCGGCACGCCCGCCGGCCTCGCATGCCTCGATGGCTACAAGTGCAAGTACGCGAACGGCGCGCTGACGGCGCCGCACGCGGACGCCGCCGGCACGTGCGTCGCGCAGAACTACTGCAACGTTCCGGCGGACTGCAACGGCCTGCCGCACATCGCGGTGCCGGGTCAGTGGACCTGCCCGAACAACACCTGCACCTGGCAGACGGGCCCCGCTCCGTGGAACCAGGTCGCTGGCTTCCGCTTCGAGACCGCGCACCCGTACGCGAACAACGTCGCGCAGTGGTCGAACATGATCACGCTCCCGAGCGGTGCCACGAAGCTGCGCGTCATCACGGCCGGCGTGTTCGCTCTCGAGACGAACTACGACTTCCTCGAGGTCTGGACCTGGAACGGCACCGCGTGGACCCGTACCAAGCGGTACACCGGCCTCGCCGGTCCGTCGGCGAATGACGAGTTTGCCGGCAAGTACTTCTACCTGAAGTTCGTCAGCGACAGCTCGGTCACTCGCGAGGGCTTCAACGTCATCGCCGAGTACAAGTAAACAAGTAACAAGGTACCGACATCCCCCTACCCCCCTGGTTGCAACGGGCATCGGGGGCGGGGATGGTTTACATTCAGGACGCGGTGCACGGGACTGCGGCAGCTGAAGATTCGTTGATCGGACAGGCGTTCGACAACAAGTACCGGATCGTCCGCGTGATCGGTCAGGGCGGGATGGGTGTTGTCTACGAGGCAGAGCACACGACGCTCGGCAAGCGCGTCGCGATCAAGCTCATGCTCGAGAAGTACATGGGTGACTCCGAGGCGGTCGCCCGGTTCACCCGCGAGGCGCTCGCGGCATCGCGCATCGGCAACCCGCACATCATCGACGTCATGGACATCGGCACCGCGCCGGATGGCCGGTCGTACGTGGTGATGGAGCTCCTGGCCGGATCACCGCTGTCGAAGGTGATCGAGGACCACGGCCAGATGCCGCCGCAGCGCGCGATCAACATCCTGCGCCAGGTGCTGAAGGGCATCGGCGCGGCGCACGCGAAGGGCATCGTTCACCGCGACCTCAAGCCCGACAACATCTTCCTGCTCGACCACGGCGACTCGGGCGACTTCGTGAAGCTGCTCGACTTCGGCATCTCGAAGATGATCGATCCGGACCTGCAGGTCGCGGCGACCAAGCTCACGACGACGGGCGTCGTGATGGGCACGCCGCTCTACATGGCTCCCGAGCAAGCGATGGGCGCCGAGATCGATCACCTCGCGGACCTCTACGCGTGCGGCGTGATCATGTACGAGCTCCTCGCCGGCAAGCCGCCGTTCGACGGGGCGACCTACGCCGTGCTCGTCGCGAAGCTGCTCACCAGCGAGCCGCAGCTGCTCAGCGAGGTCCGGCCCGGCCTGTCACCGAAGCTCGTCGCGGCCGTGCACCGCGTGCTCGAGAAGGATCCGCAGGCGCGGTTCCCGTCGGCCGAGGCGTTCTCGCAGGCGCTGCCGCAGCTGACGAGCGCCTCCGCGATGGAGCTCGCGAGCACGCAGGCGAGCGGCAAGCGCGCGGTCGTGCGCGGGTCCACGCACTCCAGGGGCAAGCGCTGGCCGGTGCTCGCCGCGAGCATCGCGATGCTCGCCGGCGTCGGCACCGCGACGGCGATCATCATCGCGTCGAACAAGAGCTCGACCTCGACGAGCACGACGACCGACCGCGTGGAGCCGGCAAAGATGGACCCGCCGGTGACGCCGAGCTCGGGCTTGCTCACCATTCACTCGATCCCCCCCGGCGCCGTGATCACCGTCGACGGCAAGCCGTTCGCCGACGGCTCGACGATGGCCGTGGAGCTCGGGAAGCACAAGATCCACGCCGAGCTCATCGGCTACCACCCGATGGACTGGGAGGAAGAGGTCGTGCAGGGCGTGAAGTCCTCGGTGCCGTTGCGGCTGTCGCCGATCAACGTGACGAGCAACACACCGCCGCCGAAGACCGGCCCTGCCCCGAAGACGGGTCCCGCGCCGAAGACCGGCCTCGCTCCGAAGACGGGGCCAAAGACGAAGGGCCTGACTCCGGCGGAGATGGAGGCGCTTACCAAGGCGGCGCTGCCGAGCGAGGATCCGCCGAAGGTCCCGCCGCCCCCACCGCCCATCAAGCGCCAAGATCCACCGAAGACACCGGTAACGGGACCTGATACGAAGCCTAACCCGTACTGATGCGCTTCCTGCTTCTCGTCGTTTGCGCGGTCGTACTGAGCGCACGCCCCGCCCTCGCCGATGATCGCGAAGAGGCGCGGAAGGCGTTCGCCGCCGGCCAGGCCGCCGACAAGTCCGAGGACTGGCAGACCGCGATCGAGCACTACCTCCGCGCGTACGATCTCGTGCCGCACCACTTCGCGCTCTACAACATCGGCCGCGACTACGAGCGGCTCGGTCAGCTGCGCGAGGCGGCGACCTGGTATCAGCGCTACGTCGAGGCGGCGCCGCCGTCGGGAGATCGCGACAAGGTCCAGATCCTGCTCGGCGAGCTGAAGGTCCGGCCGGCAAAGCTGACCGTGAAGTCGACGCCATCGGGTGCGAAGGTGATCATCGACGGGAAGAAGGTCGGCATCACACCGTTCACCGCACCGATCCGCGGCGGCGGGCACCGCGTCGCGGTGGAGCTCGACGGCGAGCGCGACGAGCGCGACGTGGCGCTCGAGTACGGCGAGCCCGAGACGGTGGAGCTCACGCTCAAGGCGGTGTCCCTGTCGCGGCCCCTGCCGCAGCGCAACGCTCCGCCGAGCAGCGCACAGGGAATCCTCGTCGTTCGCGGTGATGTCCCCGGCGCGCTGATCACGATCAACGAGATGCCGGCGGGCACGGTGCCGATGTCGATCCCGATCGCCGAGGGGCAGCACAGGGTCAAGGTCACCTCGTTTGGCTACACGCCGTACGAGACCACGGCGTACGTCACGCGCGGCCTCGAGTCGTCGCTCGACGTGCAGATGACCAAGGGCGGTCTCGGCTCTGACGTCGCCGGCCCGAAGATCCAGATCGGGTACATGATCGGCACGGGTGCCGGTGTCGATCTGCAGGGCGACGGCGCGATCGTGCTCTTCGATTTTGGTGTGCGCGTCGGTCAGGGCGACGCGGTGATCCGGGTCGGCAAGGCGATCGGCCTCACCGCCGTCGACTTCCTCGTGCGCTGGGCGATCTTCAAGACGCGGCTCTCGCCGTATATCGGTGGCGGCTACTCGTACGTCGCGAGCAACGACGGCGCGGGCTCGTCGAGCTCCGGGGGTGGATCGGGCTGGGAGGTGGTCGCCGGGCTGAGGTTCGATCTCACCCGCGGCGCCGGCACGACGTTCTCGCTGATCGGCGAGGCCGGCGTGCGCACGTACTCGGGCATCTCGACCTCGAGCGGCGGTACCGACAGCGGTATCTTCGTCCCGTTCATGGGATCGCTACAGATAACGTTCGGTCGCACGCGATGATCAGAAACCGGACAGCGATCGTCGCGCTGCTCACCGGTCTGAACTTCCTCAACTACCTCGACCGCTTCATCGTCGCGGCGGTGCTGCCGCGCATCCAGGACGACCTCGTCCTGTCGAACTTCGAGGGCGGCCTGCTCGCCACGGTGTTCCTGCTCGGCTACTTCCTGACCTCGCCGCTGTTCGGCAAGCTCGGCGACCGCGTGTCGCGCAAGCGGCTGATCGCGTTCGGCGTGATGACGTGGAGTGCGGCGACGATCGCGTCGGGTCTCGCGACGGATCTGACGACCCTGATCCTCGCGCGGATCGCCGTGGGTGTCGGCGAGGCCAGCTACGCGACGCTCGCGCCGACGATCATCGACGACATCTCGCCGCCGGAGAAGAAGGGCAAGATGCTCGCGATCTTCTTCCTCGCGGTTCCCGTCGGCTCCGCGCTCGGGTACCTGATGGGTGGCTACATCCAGGGCGTGTGGGGCTGGCGCGCGGCGTTCTTCGTCGGCGGCGGTCCCGGCATCGTGCTCGCGTTCGTGGTGCTCCTGATCCACGAGCCGGTGAGGACGCACCTCTCCGATGCGAAGCAGAAGCTGTCGGAGGTCATCGCGACGCTGTTCCGCATCCCTCTCTATCGGCGCGCGGTCTTCGGTTACTGCGCGCACACCGCCGCGATCGGTGCGTTCTCGTTCTGGGCGCCGACGTTCCTCTCCGCGCGGTTCTTCGATGACCTGTCGCAGGCGCTGCCGCCGGGGCAGATGGCGGACATCATCGCGGCGAACACCACGCACTGGTGGTTCGACTGGAACGTGCCGTGGGCGATCAAGGACTCGATCTCCTCGGGCGTGCTGAAGGGCGCCAACTTCTGGTTCGGTGTCGTCACGGTGGTCGCCGGTGCGATCGGCACGATCGTCGGAGGCCGCATGGCGGACCGGGCGATCCGCGGACTTCCGCCGGTGCCCGAGGGTTCGGATCACACGCACGTCGCGAACCGCATGGCCGCGAACGCGCAGCTCAGGGTGTGCGCGATCGGCGTGATGATCGCGTTTCCGATGACGGCCGCGGCGTTCTTCGTGCCGTCCGCCTGGATGTTCTTCGCGATCGCCGGTCTCGCCGAGATCGGGCTGTTCCTGTCGACCGCGCCGATCAACGCGATCATGCTGCGCACCGCGCCGGTGTTCCTCCGCGCGAGCGCGATGGCCACCGCGATCTTCGCGATCCACCTGTTCGGCGATCTGTGGTCGCCGTCGCTGGTCGGTCTGTTCCTCGACCACCTGCCGATCACGCTCGCCATGATGGCGCTGCCGCTCGGGTTCGCGATCGCAGCGCTCGTGTGGTGGCCGCGGCCCAACGACGCTCGGTAGCAGCCCGCGCCGCCGGCCACCTCATCAGCCAGCTCCACCCAACCGCGTGGAGTCACACGACCCCAGCACGGCACATCCCTTGTAGTGCCAGCCCGCATGCGCTTTGCCTTGCCGATTGGTCTGCTGCTCACGGTTGGTTGCACTGGGGTTGATGGGGATGCAAAGGACGACTCGTTCGGCGGCAAGGACGCGAAGAACGACGGCTCGTACTCCTCGCGCCAGCTCGCCGAGGTGCTGAAGCTCGTCAACGAGTCGACGACGACCGGCGACAAGCTCGCGGAGATCGGCCTCTCCGACGAGGCTGCACGCTCGATCATCCTCCATCGTGTCGGACCCGACCTCCAGCCCGGCACCGGCGACGACAACATCTTCGATGACCTCGACGAGCTCGATGGCGTCGACTTCGTGGGCGCGCTCGCACTCGGCAAGCTCGTCTACTCGGTCGTTCCGCGCTGCGAGAACGATCTGACCACGCGCCCGTTCATCGACGACCAGACCTTCACGGGGCCGAGCTCGGGCTGGGCGCGCGACAACGCGGAGGTCGAGGTCGTGCTCGGCGTGAAGGGCCTCACCGGCCAGCGACTGCGCGAGCTGCTGCTGACCACGAACGCCGAAGGCCGCACGCTGTACGAGCGCCTGCGCAAGAGCAAGGCGATGGAGGCGTTCACCTACGGCTTCCCGCTCGACGAGATTCCGTGGGACACGGATTCGCAGGCGGCGCGCGAGAAGATGCCGCTCGTCGCGCTCACGATCGAGCCCGATCGATTCGCACCGAACGAGGAAGGCGTCCGCGAGATCACGCTCGGCACCGACCTCATGGACGACACGTACTACGACACGCACGCGTACTCGCTGCTCGGCAACGCGATCGAGCTGCGCGGCCGCGCACGCTGGGACAACGCGACCACGGTGCGGCGGCTCCTGATCGCCGCGAAGTTCGGCACGGAGATCGACGCCGACGGAAACAAGGTCAACACCAAGGTCGACATCCGCAACGACAACGGCGCGTCGTTCGTGTCGAAGCTCGACGACGACGTCCGCCGCGGCAAGACGGCATGGAACGGCGGCGACGCGCCCGCGACCCCGATCCGCGGCGTCTACGAGCAGCTCGCGATGAAGAACGTGCTGCTGAACATCGGCACGCACAAGGGCGTGCTGCTCCTCGAGGCGCAGGCGCACCTGCGCTCGACCCGCAGCCGCTACCACATGAACGAGGCGAACACGCAGAGCCTCAAGGCGATCTACGCGAACGGCCGCACGCAAGTGCAGCGCGCGCTCGACGCGATCGCGAAGGCGAAGACCGCGAACATCATCCCGGCCAGCGCACGGGCACAGGTCGATGCGCTCGAGACGATGGGCCGCGCCATCATCGATCGCTCGCTGCTCGTGTCGCGGATCAACGCGGCCGGCGGCAACGTCACCGCAGCGACCCTCGTCGAGCCGAACGCACTCCCCGGCGCGCCTGCCGACGCCGCCGCACTCGACAGGAACCGCGTCGTCGCCGAGACGATCAACACCGTGTTGCACGAGTTCGCGACCGCGCTCGACGATGCCGATCGCGTGATCACCGACGCGGTCGACGAGGACTTCGATGACTACGCCGACACGTTCCGCGCGTGGCGGTCGAGCCTCGACATGAACATGGCCCGCAAGACGACGTGGGACTCGTTCATGAGCTCGTACACGAGCCTGTCGACCGCGGCGAACCGCGCGAACGCGATCGCTCAGTTCAACGCGTACGGCGCGGAGCAAGACAACGACTTCGACGCGCTCGACGACGCCGGCTGGACTCGCCTGGGCAACTACCTCGCGAAGATGTCGCTGTCGGTTGCCGAGCGGCAGATCGAGACCGCCGGCCTCGCGGGCCGCATGCTGTGGTTCGACACGGCGCGCGCGTTCTACGTGCCGCAGAGCTCGCGCGCGTTCTCGAACTTCATGATCGACACGACCGACATGACCGACATGCTGTCGAACCAGGAGTGGGGCACCATCCCCGAGGCCGAGCGCACGTTCGCCCAGCCGCTCCCCGCGACGAAGGTGTTCAACACGGTGCTCGTCAACGAGCTGCAGATCGAGCTCGGCATGGAGGCGGACTACGTCGCGCGACTCAAGGAGCTCGAGGCGGCGCTCGCCGCGAGCCCGAACGACGCCGGGATCAAGGCCCAGCTCGACGGCGCGCGCTTCGTGTGGACGCAGTACACCGGCGCGATGAAGGTGCTCGCCGAGCTCAAGGGTGAGAACATCATCAACCGCCTGAGGCGCGCTGGTGCCCCGAACACGATCACGTGGGCGGCTCCGCTGGACTCGAAGGGCAACACGGCCCTCAAGATCCTCTCCGACCGCGACTAGGGGATACTCTCTTCCCAGTGGCGAAGGACGTCGATCCGCACGAGCAGACGAAGGCGGAGTCGATCCGCCCCGGCAAGATGGTCTCGGGCCGTCCGATCGGCGGCTACGAGCTGATCGACGTGCTCGGCGAGGGCGGCATGGGCGTGGTCTGGGCGGCGCACGATCCGAACCTCGACCGGCGGGTCGCGATCAAGGTGCTCAAGCGCTCGGATGCGGCGCCCTCGCTGCGCAAGCGCCTCCTACGCGAGGCGCGCGCGATGGCGCGACTGAAGCACCCGAACGTGCTGACCGTCTACGAAGTCGGGACCGAGGGCGATCGAGACTTCATCGCGATGGAGCTGGTCGAAGGCGGCTCGCTCGACGAGTGGCTCGATCGTCACCCACCGCGTGCCGACGTGATGGCGGCGGTGCTCGCTGCCGGACGAGGGCTCGCGGCCGCGCACGCCGCCGGCCTCGTGCACCGTGACTTCAAGCCGCACAACGTGCTGCGCTCGAAGGAGGGCCGCGTGCTGGTCACCGACTTCGGGCTGGCGCGCGGGATGGGCGAGGACTCGTCGTCGGGCGGGGCATCTGGTCCTGACTTCGTGTTGCCACCGGGCGCGGAGCTCGACGTCACGATCCGGCCGACGTCGGTGCAGACCGATAGCGTCCTCGATTCCCCGCTCACGCACACGGGCGCGATGATCGGCACGCCAGCGTACATGGCCCCGGAGCAGTTCATCGGCGGCGCGCCGGATCCGCGCACCGACCAGTTCGCGTTCTGCGTGACCGCGTGGCAGGCGCTCACTGGCACACGGCCGTACACCGGGCAGACCATCGACGAGCTGCGCAAGGCCGCGTCGGCGGGCATCGCGCCGAACGTGAAGGTCGACATGCTGCCAGCGGTGCGGGCGGCACTCGTGCGCGGGCTCGATCCGGACCCTGCGAAGCGATGGCCGACGCTCGACGATCTGCTGGACACGCTCGATCACGCGGTCAAGCCGAAGCGGCCGTGGTGGCTGATCCCCGCCGCAGCGCTCGCCGCAGTCGCGCTCGTCGGCGCCACCGTGCTGGTCGCGCGGCGAGGCGAGCTGACCACGACCGCGATCGCGCCTGGATGCGCACCCGGGGAGGATCTCTTCGCGGAGACCTGGACACCGCAATCCCGCGGCGAGCTGTCGAAGGCGCTCACGGCGCGCGGGATCGAGCTGAACGATGCACAGCTCACGAAGCTCGCGGCGCCGCTCGATGCGTATCG
Source organism: Deltaproteobacteria bacterium (assembly GCA_013813765.1). Lineage (GTDB taxonomy): Bacteria > Myxococcota_A > Polyangia > Haliangiales > Haliangiaceae > JABFXX01. The sequence continues at coordinate 18,522 of JACCRC010000502.1, forward strand.
CGAGCGCTGGTCGCAGCTGTTCGCCACCGCGTGCAAGGCGCCGGAGCAGATCGGCCCTCGGCAGCGGGACTGCTTGCTCGGTGCGCGCGATCAGACGTCGGCGCTCGTGCTCGTGCTGCGCGAGGGACCACCGCAGATGTACGGGAGGCTGGATCTGCACGGCATGCTGCCGGATCTCGGCGCGTGCGCTGGTAACTCACCTGGCTCGGCTCCGCGCACGCCCGAGGATCCGCAGCTGCGCGCGAAGGTGGTGCGCCTGCTGGCGAAGGCGTTGTCGCTGTCGGGCAGCCCCGACTTCATGACCGCCTACCCGGCGATCGAGGACGAGGCGCGTGCGGTCGGCTGGCCGCCGATGCTGCCGATCGTACAGATGGGCATCGGCAACGAGCTGCTGCGGCGCGGCGAGTACACGCTCGCGCGCGTGACGATGAAGAAGGTGATCGACGCCGCGCCGGAGACGCGCGATGGTAGGACCGTCGCCATCGCGCGGTTCGGGTTACTGGAGGCATCGCTGAACGAGCTCGAGAGCCCCGCGAGCGACGCGAAGCCCGGCGAGCTCCATCACGAGATCGATCGGCTGCTCGTCTATGCGCGCAAGGAGGTCAAGCTCACCGGCAACGAGCTCGTTCAGGTATCCGCGCTCGCCGGATTCGAAGCGCGCGCCCAGCTCGACCTCGCGCAGCGAGGGCTGCACCAGAAGGCGTACGACGAGGCGCTCGCGCAGGCGCGCAAGGCCGAGGCCGGCTACGCGGCTGCCGGCGATCTTCGGCGTTCGGCGCGGCTGACCGCGCTGGTCCTCGAGATCCTCGCGGAGCTCGGCGGGGCGACCACGTTCGACGACGCGATCTTTGCCGCTCGCACCGCCGAGGCGGCAATGACCGCCGCGAAGCTCGATCCGGAGCCCGCGCTCGATGCCGCTCGCGCCTGGATCGAGCTGCAGCGCGGAGAGTTCTTCCTCGCGCACCAGCTCTACGCGCGGATGGCCGGGCCACTACCGCCCGCGCGCGGCGTCGAGCGAACAGGCATCGTCGTCGACGCCGCAGGCAAGCCGGTCCGCAATGCGCGCGTCGTCGTGTGGCGCGGCACGCTCGTCGGGGATCCGGTGAGTACGGTCACGGACCCATCGACGCTCGATGGAGACCGCAGCGAGTCCGGCGCGGATGGCACGTTCACCGTGCGCGCCGAGCCCGGTGACTCGGTGATCGCGGAGTATCCGAGGCTGCGCTCGACGCCGCAGCTGGTCGGCACGGGGACGATCACGGTGAAGCTGGAGCCGACGACGATCCTCCCGGGCACCGTCGATCGGCCGGGTCTGATCGACGCGTGGGTCACCGCGCGGTACGCGAGCGGCGCGAACATCTGGGAGCTACGCGTGCCGGCCCGCAGGGACCGTTCGTTCCAGCTCTCCGGGTTGCCGCGCACGGCTCCGCAAGTCGCGATCATCGGTACCGAGTGGCAGGGCCAGCGTCGCGTGATCGGCGGAGTGAACGCCACGAAGCTGACCTGGCCCGTCGGCCAAGCGCTCGAGGTGATCCTGCGCGGTCCAGTCGAGCCCGACGCGATGGTGTGGATCTTCCGAGCTGTGCAGGTGCCGAAGACGCGCGCGGAGGTCGAGGCACTCGCTGCGCGCGCCACCGAGGTCGCGTGGGGTGCGCTCACTCCGATCGGGAGCGACAACACGGACGCCGGGCGCGCGGTCTACCAGCCGGGCGACCGGCACGTCGTGATCTCGGGAAACGTCGACGGTGCGGTCTCTGTGTGCGTCGCGAGGAGCGCCGCACCGCCGAGTCCCGTGGAGTGCCGGATCGTCAGGGTCGCGCAGGGCGTGGACGTCCGCGAGCCCGACGACGAACCGTGGCCCGTTGCGGTCACGCCCGTCGTGTTTACCGACGGCGACCGTGGTAAACCCGCGCCGTGAAGATCCACGAGTACCAGGGCAAGCAGCTGTTCCGAAAGTACGGCGTTCCGGTGCCGATCGGCATCGCGGCGACCAGCGTCGAAGAGGCGCTCGCGGCGATCCCGAAGGTCCAGGAGCAAGGCGGCACCGAGGTCGTTGTCGTCAAGGCGCAGATCCACGCTGGTGGCCGCGGCAAGGGCGGCGGCGTGAAGGTCGCGAAGACGAAGGCCGATGCCGAGGCCGCCGTGAAGGCGATCTTCGGCATGCAGCTCATCACCCCGCAGACTGGCCCCGAGGGCAAGAAGGTCCAGCGCCTGCTCGTCGAGCAGGGCCTCGCGATCGATCACGAGTTCTACCTCGGCATGCTGCTCGACCGCACGACAGGTCGAGTCACGGTCATGGCGTCGCGCGAAGGCGGCATGGACATCGAGGAAGTGGCGGCGAGCCACCCCGAGAAGATCATCAAGGAGTCGGTCAACCCGGCGACCGGCTGGCAGGACAACCAGTCGCGCTCGCTCGCGAAGGCGCTCGGCATGACCGGCAAGGTCGCCGGCGAGCTCGGCAAGTTCATGACGGCGCTGACGCGCGCATATGACGAGCTCGATTGCTCGCTGCTCGAGATCAACCCGCTGATCACCACGAAGGACGGCAAGGTCCTCGCGCTCGACGCGAAGATCAACTTCGACGACAACGCGATGTTCCGTCACCCCGAGCTCGAGGAGCTGCGCGATCCCAACGAGGAGGATGCGTCCGAGCAAGAGGCGAAGAAGTGGGACCTCTCGTACATCTCGCTCGAGGGCAACATCGGCTGCATGGTCAACGGAGCCGGTCTCGCGATGTCGACGATGGACATCATCAAGTTCTATGGCGGCGCGCCGGCGAACTTCCTCGACGTCGGCGGTGGTGCCACGGCGGAGAAGGTCACCGCGGCGTTCAAGATCATCACGTCGGATCCCGAGGTGAAGGCGATCTTCGTGAACATCTTCGGCGGCATCATGAAGTGCGACACGATCGCCGAGGGCGTGATCAAGGCCGTGAAAGAAACCGGTCTCAAGCAGCCGCTCGTCGTGCGCCTCGAAGGCACGAACGTCGAGCTCGGCAAGAAGATGCTCGCGGAGAGCGGGCTCAACATCGTCGCCGCGGCCGATATGGCCGATGGCGCCCAGAAGGCCGTGAAGGCCGCGAAGGAGGCCCGCTAATGTCGGTCCTCGTCGGTTTCGATACGCGTCTCGTCGTCCAGGGTATGGGCACCGCCGGTGCCTTCCACGCGAAGCAGATGATCGAGTACGGCACGAAGGTCGTCGCTGGTGTCACGCCGGGCAAGGGCGGCAGCAAGGTCGCCGGCCTCGAGCAGGTGCCGATCTACGACACGGTCGAGGAGGCCGTTCGGCTCGCGCACGCGAACACGACCGTGATCTACGTGCCGCCGCCGTTCGCTGCAGACGCGATCCTCGAGGCCGCGTCCGCGGGCATCGAGCTCATCATCTGCATCACCGAGGGCATCCCCGCCCGCGACATGATCAAGGTGAAGTACGTGCTCGATCTCGAGTACCCCGAGGTCGTGCTCGTCGGTCCGAACTGCCCAGGCGTGATCACGCCGGGTCAGTGCAAGGTCGGCATCATGCCGGGCTACATCCACAAGCCGGGCGGTGTCGGCGTGGTGTCGCGCTCGGGCACGCTGACGTACGAGGTCGTGGGTCAGCTCACGAAGCTCGGCCTCGGCCAGTCCACCGCGATCGGCATCGGTGGCGATCCGGTCAAGGGCACGGACTTCATCGACGCGCTCGCGTGGTTCGCGAACGATCCGGGCACGTCGTCGATCTTCATGATCGGCGAGATCGGTGGCGACTCCGAGGAGCGCGCCGCGCAGTTCATCAAGGACCACATCGACAAGCCGGTCGCCGCGTTCATCGGCGGCCAGACGGCGCCTCCGGGCAAGCGCATGGGACACGCCGGCGCGATCATCTCCGGCGGCAAGGGCGCAGCGTCCGACAAGATCGCGGCTTTGAAGGCCGCGAACATCGCGGTCGCAGCAACGCCCGCCGAGATGGGTACGACGCTGGCAAAGGTTTTGGGGCTGTAGAATTCCGAATTCCGGTTCCCGGTTCTCCATTCCCTATTTCTGGGTATGAGCGTGGGGTCGGCGTTAGCGCGGGTGCCCGCTTCGTGCGCAGCTCGCGGCTGTGCCGGCGCGCCGCGAAGTATCCGCCGCACTCAGCGCGGCGCGATGCACTCGCCGTTCGCGTTCGCTGCCCCGTGCCCCGGAGAATAGGAAATAGGGAACAGGGAACAGGGAATTCGGAATTCTTTCACAGGAAGATCGGGCCGCCGCAGCTGTCTTCGCCGTCGCAGCCCTGAACCATGTCGGTCTGGATCGGGCCAAAATCGCCGTTGCAGTTGCCGATCACGGCCATGTTCTCCTCGATCGTCCAAAGCCCGGCCTGCGCGCAGCCGTGGAAGCTCGTTGGCGCGTGCACGCGCTTGTCGATGAGGTCGAGCAGGTTCTCCGTGTTGCAATCGGTGCCAGATGCCGGATACGTGTAGCCGCACGCCCACGGACCGCCTTCCACCTTGCTGTCGGTGACGACCTTGACGCCTTCAGGCGCGCGTACGGTCTGCTTCCCGATGCCGACCGCATAGACCGCCTCGAGCACGACGCCCGGCTCGACCGTGACCGTCCAGGTCGTCGCCTCGCGCGCGGACAGCACGAGCGCTTGGTTGACGGGGCGCTTGACGTGTACCGATGCTTTCCCCTGATGACCCTCGCGGATGCCGATCACGTGGGTCTCGAGGGATCCGCAGTTACCGGGTTCCTGGGTGAGCGATGACGAGGAGGTGCCCTCGCCGCCAGCACATGCTGCGAGCGAGGTCAGGGTCAGGCCGAGGACAGTGGCGAGCTTCATGGTGATGCCCACATCCTCAGCAACCATTGGACCAGCCGTAAGCGGCTAGAACCTCGTCCGCACACCCGCCGCACACTGGAGCCGCACGGTCCCAGCGCTGCCCATCGCAGCCCCTCACCGTGACGGCGATCAGACATCTGTCATGTCAGCCAGCGGCTGCGAGTTCCGGTGAGGAGCGTCGTGCTAGAAGGCGACCGATGAAATGGCTTGTCACCGGCGGTGCCGGCTTCCTCGGCATCAATCTGATCCGTCACCTGCTCGAGCGTGGTGACTCGGTGGTCTCGCTCGATCGCGAGCCGTTCGACTACCCCGAGCGGTCGAAGATCACCGAGGTGCGCGGCGACATCCGCGTGAAGGCCGATGTCGAGCGCGCCGCGGTGGGTTGCGACGTGATCGTGCACGCCGCGGCGGCGCTCCCGCTCTACCCGCCCGACGAGATCCACACGATCGATGTCGACGGCACCCGCACCGTGCTCGAGGCCACGGCACCGCGTAGGTTCGTGCACATTTCGAGCACCGCCGTCTACGGCGTGCCGGACCACCATCCGCTCGTCGAGGCCGATCGCATGCACGGCGTCGGGCCGTACGGCATCGCGAAGGTCGAGGCCGAGGAGGTGTGCCTCGCGGCGCGAAAGGCCGGGCGCGAGGTCGCGATCCTGCGGCCGAAGTCGTTCGTCGGGCCCGAGCGGCTCGGCGTGTTCGCGCTGATGTACGAGTGGGCGCGCGAGGGCCGCGACTTCCCGATCCTCGGCCGCGGCTCGAACCGCTATCAGCTGCTCGACGTCGAGGACCTGTGCACCGCGATCGTGCTCGCCGGAACGCTGCCCGCAGCGCAGGCGAACGACACGTTCAACGTCGGTGCATCGGAGTTCACCACGCTGCGCGAGGACTTCCAGGCGGTGTTCGATGCCGCCGGCCACCAGCGCCGGATCCGCTCGCTGCCGGTCGCGCCCGCGCTCTGGGCGCTGCGCGTGCTCGAGAAGGCGAAGCTCTCGCCGCTCTATCCGTGGATCTACGAGACCGTCACCGAGGACTCGTTCGTCTCGATCGACAAGGCGCGCACGCAGCTCGGCTGGGAGCCGAAGTTCTCGAACAAGGCCTCACTCGTCCGTAACTACGACTGGTACTGCACGAACGTCGACCGGCTCGGCGCTGCAGGCGTCACCCACCGCGTTCCCTGGAAGCAGGGCGCCCTCGCGCTGGCCAAGCTTGCGTTCCCTCGCCACGCCTAGTAAGAACGCGGCCCTATGGCAATCGAGCGTACGTTCTCCATCATCAAGCCCGACGCTGTCGCGGCGAACAAGATCGGCGGCATCACCGCGAAGTTCGAGGCCGCGGGCCTGCGCATCCTCGCGTCGAAGATGGTCCGTCTGAGCGACACCCAGGCCAAGGCGTTCTACGCCGTTCACAAGGACCGCCCGTTCTACGGCGACCTCGTGAAGTTCATGACCGAGGGTCCGGTGATCGTGCAGGTCCTCGAGGGCGAGGGCGCGGTCGCGAAGAACCGCCAGGTGATGGGCGCGACGAACCCGGAGAAGGCCGACGCCGGCACCATCCGCAAGGAGTTCGCGACGAACATCGAGCGCAACGCGGTTCACGGCTCGGATGCTCCGGAGACGGCGAAGGAGGAGATCGCCTTCTTCTTCTCGACCGCCGAGCTCGCGTCGCTCTCGCGCTAGTCGTACGGCTCCGGCGCTACTGCGTGTGACAGAACGCGCACTGGGTCGTCGCGGCCCAGGCGACCGGCGGATCGTCGCTCGGGTCGGTGTTCTCGTGCCGCGCGATGCGATCGTCGAGACCCTGGATCCGCGCCGTGAGCTCCGGCTGGTAGCTCCAGCTCGGGAAGTCGGCCCCGGCCTTCGCGTCGGAGTACGCGGCCTCTGCTTCGCTGCGGCTCCCGTTCTTCGCGAGAACATCGCCGAGAAACAACGCCGCACCCTCGCGGTTATGCGGCACGATCGAGTTCGTGCACGCCGGATCGCCGGGCGTCGCGGCGCACGCATCGATGTTCTCCACCACAGCGCCGAGGGCGGTCTGGAACGCGGGGTCTGTGCGCGGTGAGTCCGCGAACACGAGCAGGCGAGAGAACAGCACGAAGGACGGGTAGGCCGCGATGCCGCGGTCGAGGACCGCGAACCCCTCGTCGATCGTCGCCTGGTCCTGCAGCGTGCGGCCGAAGCGGACGAGGATCGGACCGAGCCACGCCGCGATCCGGTGATCGGTCGGGCACAGCTCGTAGGCGCGTTTCAGGTGATCGCGCGCACCGAGCGCGCTCGGTAGCTGGGCGGAGGGCATCTCCTCGCCGGCGAGCGGCTCCGCGAGCCGCCACAGATGCGCGAGGCCCAGCATCAGGTGGATTTGCTCCTCGCCCGGGAGGGCCTCGGCGGCGACCTTCAGGCTCTCGATCACCGCGGCGCGCTTGCTGCGATCGCCGGCGCGCAGTGCGGCGTCGAACATCACGACCGCCGGATGGTTGGAGGCGGTGGTCGAGTAGCACAGCGCCACGCCAGTGGGCCGGGTGTTGGATGGGACCGCAGCGTCGGGCGCGTCGCTACCGCCAGGAGATGCGCAGGCTGCGACGAGCAGCGTGGTGGCAGCGAGGAGCTTCATCGCGCCGCAGTATGCCTCAATCACGGATCGGGCCGGCGTTCGAGAACTGGGTCTGGACGATCTTCCACGCGCCGTCTTCCTTCACGAGGACGGCAAGCACCCGGAACGTCTGCGACACGTCGGTCGCCGCGCGGCTCTTCGAGGTGTAGACCGCGTTCAGCGCAGCCCATCCGACGCCAGGCGCGATCTCCGACGCACGCACGCCGCCGTCGAGCTTCAGCTCGCTGCGCAGACGTCCGAACAGCCGCTTGATCGCGACGCCGCCGATCACGCGCTCGCCGGGACCACTGCCGAAGTTGAAGCCGTCATCGCGCTCGCTGCGCGCGGCGGCGAACGCGGTGCGCGACGAGAACGCGATGCGCACGGCCTTGTCGAGCTCGTCGCTGCCGTCGTGCTTGTTCGGAACGGCGGCCGCCCGCGGTAGCGTTCCGAGGATCGCCATGCGCTCGGCGGTGCCATCGGCGACCGGCATGCCCCAGCACAGCGCGACGACGCTCCAGGCGCCATTGGCGAACACCGCGACCTGGGTGATCGCGATGCGGCGCACGCCGACCTCGATGTCCTCGGCCGTCCACGCGACGTTGCCGGTGCCGCCGGTCGCGAGGAACTTCGAGCTCACGGGGAAGCCGCTCGCCGGTGGATCGGCGAGGTGCTTCGCGAGCATCGCCTCGATCGCGTCGCGGCCCTCGGCGACGTCGTCGCCCTCGAGGCCGAACGCGAACGCACCCGGTGCGAGCGTCGCCGCGTAGGCCTTCGCGTCACCTTTCGCGATCGCCTCGCGCTGCGCGGTGATCAGCGTGCGGATCGGAACGCTCGGGGTTCCGGCGAGCTCCGCATCCGAGCCGGACGCCGCGGACACGCTCGCCGACCCGGAGCCCGATGCGGGGGACGCGGATCCCGTGCCGGTCACACCGTCGGGTCCGGACACGCCGGCGGGGCCCGTATCGGACACCGAACCCGACGCAGCCGCCTGCCCCGACCCCGCGGCCGACGCCGAACCCGTACCCGACGCCGAGCCCGAGCCCGACCCCGACGCCGTCTCCGAACCCGAGTCCGTCTCCGCCCCCGACGTCACGAGCACTCCGATGCCAGCACCGAGACCGATCGCGAAGCCGCCGAGCGCGATGTAGATCCGACGGCGCGAGCGCGCCTCCTCCTTCGGAGGCCGGACGATGATCTGCGTGGTGAAGCCGGTCTTCGCCGGCGTCCACCCACGGTTCGTCGCGCCGGGGTCCGGACCCGCGGCCTGTTCCTCGAGCGGCGCGATGGGACCGCCGCCGGGGACCGTGGCCATGATTCCTGGCGCGGTGCGCGGCCCCGGCGGGATGATCGGCCGACCGACCGGGTTCGTCGGCCGATCGTCCATCGTGGCGGTCGCGAAGCCGGGCTCGGTTCGCGGACCGCGCGGGATCACGGGCTCGTTCGTCGGCGCACCAGGCGCGGGTGGATGCAGTGGAATGATCGAGCGGCCCACCGGATCCGTCGGACGATCCTGCGCGAGCGGAGCCAGGCGATTCCCCGGTTGCGTCGAGTTCTCGGGAAACAGCAGCGGACCCGACGGCGCGACCGGCTTCGCCGCTTGCGGCAGCGTGCCGCTCCCCGGCGCTGCCGGCCCGAAGCTCGCGGGTGCGGGCGCCGGTGGGAGTGCGGGTTGCGTGCGCACGGCGCTGAACGCGGCCGAGAGCGACGGATCGGCGGCGACCGCTTCCTCCACGGCCCTCGCGTACGCGCGCGCGTACCGGCGCGCCTGACCGATCGACGCGAGGCACATCGCGGACGTCACGAGCATCACGACGGCGCCGACGACCATGACGTCGCCGACCATCTCGACGTCGGACTCCGGCAGCACGCGAAGGATCTCGCGGAGCGTGTCGTAGTCGATGGCGATCAGCACGATGCCGAACGTCGCGGTCAGCGCGGCGGAGACGAACAGGCTGAGGAGGCCACCGCGCGACATCAGGCCGCCGAACACCAGGCCGGCCATCGCGCCGATCGCCCACATGATCGCGAGCGGAGCGCCGCCGCTCTTGTTCTGCTGGATCAGAACGAACGCGATCGTGCCGAGCAGCAGGCACGCGGCGCACGACACCTGCGTGAGCACGCCTGCGGGGCGAAGCAGGTAGCGTCGGGGCTCGGCGTCCTCCGGCGGCACCTGCCCAGCGTACTACTCGACGGGCGGCGGCGGCGGCGGACCCTTGCGGATACGCAACGGAACGACCGGAGAGCCATTGGACCGGTTCGCGAGCTGGCCGCAGGCGGCGTCGATGTCGTCCCCCTTGGGGATCCGCAGGTAGGTCGACATGCCGAGGCGTTTGCACTCGTTCTGGAATGCGTCGATCTGCGCCGCGCTCGGGCGGGCGTACTCCGCCTCGGGGTGCGGGTTGTACGGGATGAGGTTGACCTTGCACTTGAAGCCGCGGAGCAGCTTCGCGAGCTGCGCGGCGTCGGCGAGCGAATCGTTGACACCCGCCAGCAGCACGTACTCGAACGTGATCCGGCGGCGCTGCTCGAGCGGGTACGCCTTCAGCGCGGCGAGTAGCTTGCCGATGTTCCACTTGCGGTTGATCGGCATGATCATGTCGCGAACCGCGTCGTTCGGCGCGTTGAGCGACACCGCGAGGTTTGGCCGCACCTCGGTCTCGGCACCGAGCTTCGCGAGCTTCGGAACGAGGCCCGAGGTCGACACGGTGATCCGGCGATGCGCGAGCTTTGCGCCCTTGTCGTTCGTGAGGATCTTCAGCGACGTGATGAGGTTGTCGTAGTTGTGCAGCGGCTCGCCCATCCCCATGTAGACGATGTTCGAGATCCGCGCCGCGGGCTCGGCCTCCGCGAGGATCCGCTTCCCGAGATACACCTGATCGACGATCTCGCCCGCGTCGAGATTTCGCTTGAGGCCCATCTTCGCGGTCGCGCAGAACTGGCAGTCGACGGCGCAGCCGACCTGCGACGAGATGCACTGGGTGACGTGCTCGCCCATCGGGATCAGCACGCTCTCGATCGAGGCGCCGTCGCGCGTGGTCATCCGGATCTTGCGCGTGCCGTCCTTCGAGGTCTGGACCTCGGCGACGGTGAGGCAGCCGATGGTCGCCTTCGCCGCGAACTCGTCACGCGTGGACTGCGAGAGGTTCGTCATCTCCTCGAAGTTGCGCGCGCCCTTGTCGTGGACCCAGCGCCAGACCTGCTCGCCGCGAAAGCGCTGCCAGCCCTGCGCCACGGCGAACGCCTCGGCGTCGGCCAGGGTCATGGTGCGCAGGTCGGGCAGTCCTTCGGGCACGGGCCCGGTGGGTACCACGGCGGACTACTTGACGGTAATCGTGATTCTGGAAGTGAAGCCTTCCGCCAGCTTCGCACCCTTCAGCGCGGGCTCCACGACGGACCGGGCGCAGGCCTCGGCGGCGGCCTCGGGCGTCCCGGCAGGGGCGGCCGACGCCGGGAACTTCACGGCCCACGAGCCGGGGACGTCGTCGTACTCCGACGGGATGTAGCCCATCTTGACGTCGATGCCGACGCTCATCGTGTCCTTCTTCGTCGCTGCGTTGTAGGTCTCCCAGCACGCTACGAGGCTGGACTTCTGTTGACCGATCGCGTCGTTGATCGCGGGCATGCTCTTCGCCGGCTGCGGCGCGCCGGTGACGGTGACCGTGAGCTTGTCGGTCGCGGGTTTCACCGGGCCCTTCGTCAGGTAGAGGTCTGCGGTCTTGCCGCCGCCGAGCAGCAGGGGATCCAGACCGACGTCGGAGAGCGTTGCGAGCTCGGAGAGCGCCTTGTGTCGCAGCGCGCTCGCCGCAGGCACCGCGAGGACGCAGCGGTGCAGCACGCGGGCGCCGAGCTCGGCGTGGTCCTTGTTCGTCCTCGCAGCCGCGAGCGCGCCGCCGTACGCGCAATCGATGTCGGGCGGCAGCGGGACCTTCTCCGAGTCGTAGTGCCCGAGCGCGGCCGTGTACGCCGCGATCGCGGCGGTGAAGTCACCTTTCGTCCGCGCCTGTGCCCCGAGCGCGGCCTGGTAGTCGCCGACGGTGGAGCGCGCCATCCGGCGGCAGGTCTGCTCGAAGCAGCGCAGCTCGTCCGCGCAGTGCATGCTCGCACCGCAGCTCTCGTACTCTTTCGACTTCTGCTCGGGCCGCGGCGCGCTCGACGGATCCGACGCGGTGGCCTTGGAATCACACCCGGCGAACAGCGCGCACAGCGCGACCAACGAAGCCCTCATACGCTCGATGATACATCACAGACGCAGCCGGGATCCGATGGGCCGGATAGCGGGCGGTCTCGTTCCACCACAGCGACCCGCCCAAAAGCAGGCCGACCGAGCTCGCGAGCGAGAGGTACACACCGATCAGCGCCTCGGCGGTGGTAGCCCACAGGCCGAACCAGAACGTGCAGACCGCACCGATGATCATCGCGGTCAACGCGAGCCGGCGCTCGCTGTAGCCGCGACCACCGACCGCAACGAGCAGCACGAACCCGACCGCGAGCTCGACGATCCCGACCGCGGGTGCAACGAGGAACACGACGAACCCGGCGCAGGTGACGAGCGTGGCGAGCAGCCGCATGATGACCACACTCGCGATCACCGAGCGCTGCGTACGGGCATGAGCGGCGGACGCGAACGCGAGGCCGTAGAGATACGGCGGCAAGAACGGCGGCAGTTCGAGCGGCAGCACGGTCGTCGTGCCGCAGCCCTCGAGCGCCGGCAGGAACATGCAGACGAAGAGCAGAATGCCGGCGGTACCGGTCAGCGGGCGGTGGCGGCGATGCATCGCGTACGGACGCACGTCCGGAGGCTCGACCGCGGGTGCGGCCGCGAACTGATCACCCATCAGGCCGACGAGCGTCGCACAAATTATCGAGGAAAAATCGGCCGAAATTTTCTGAGCGCGGGCAGGCGATCAGTGCCGGCGCAGCAGCTCGCCGAGCGTCTCTCGTACTTGTGGGTTCGTCTCGATCTCGTGGTGTTGCCGCAGGATCGGCAGCACGTCGGCGTTGTCCATCTGCGCGAGCGACTGGTACGCGGCTTCTCGGAGATTTCCGGCCTCCTGGCGCAGCACCATCACGAGGAACTCACCGGCCTCCACCGTCTGGATCTTCCCGATCGACTGCAGCGCCGCGGTGCGCACACGCGGATCGTTGCTCTCGCGATAGATCCGCGCGAGCGGATTGAATGCGTGCGGGAAGTGGAGGCCGCCGATCGCGACGAGCGCCGCCTCACGCACCTGCGCGTCGTTGTCGGCCAGCGCCTTGCGCACGATCACGAACGAGCGCTTGAAGTAGAGGAACCGCAGCGCGCGCACAGCGGCGCGGCGGATCACCGGATCCTGCGCACCGAACAGCTTCTCGAGCGGCGACAGCGCGGCGTACGACTGCAGCTCGCCGAGCAGCTCCGCGACGTGGACGAGCGTCTCGGTATCGTTGTCCTGCTTGCGGCTCTGCGCGTCGGCGAGCGTGAGCAACACGACGAGCGCGCGGCGACGGATGCCGTTCGGATAGCGAAGATCGCCGACGATCGACGCCGCGACCGAGTACGGGTCGCCATCCATCTCCCACTCGAGGAGATCGACGAACCAGATGTCCGCGTACGCGTGCTGCTGCTTGAGGTAGTCGGGCAGACCCGGCAGCTCGACCGGCGGCGCCGCGAGACCCTTGTAGCGCGCCGCGATCGTCGAGAACCGCTTCTTCGCGCGGTCCGGTAGCTCGAGGCCGGCGAGCTTCTCGAAGCACTCGCGAACCGCCGGATAGTCTCCGACGGCGGAGTGCTGCGACGCCGCCGCGAGCAGCGCATTCTCCGTCATCTGCACCGGCACGCCGGTCTCGGTGAACTTGTCCGCGCAGCGCATCCAGGTCAGTGCGCTCTTGTGCTGGTAGTGGCGGTCGTACGGCAGGCCTGCGCGCGCGGCGAACGCGGCGGCTTCCTGATAGAGCGTCGCGGCCGCGTGAAGCTCGCCGCGCTCGAGCGCGAGCTTGATGAAGTCCTCGTAGTACTGGAGCACGTAGAACTTGAGGTTATCGTCGCGCAGCACGCGGATGCAGTTGACGTAGCCCTCTGCGAGGTTCTCGAACTGCGCGCTCTCCTTGCCGAGCTTCAAGAGGATCTGGAAGCAGTCGAACGCGCGCTCCAGCTCGCCGACCTGCTCGAAGTCATCGGCGACCTGCTCGAGCTTGCGCTGGCTCTCGATCAACGCGCGCCGCGCCTCCGGGGATCCAGCCTCGAGGCGCACCGCGGCGAGGCCGTAGTTGAAGTGGATCAGCGCTGCCTCGTACGGCCGCTGGCCGAGGCCGGCGGAGTGCACGAGCCCTTTCCATGCCGACGTGGCCTCGGTGAACTGCTTCGCGCGCTCGAACGCGACGGCCGCGTGCACCGGCAGCTTCGCCTGCTGGTAGAGCTGCGCGGCCTCGGTCCACTTCTTCTCGATCTCGGCGAGCCGCGCACGCAGGGCGAGGTGATCCTCGGAGACGAGCTGACCGCGCGCCATGTCGAAGTAGTGGAGGTAGAGGTAGACGAATGCTGCCTCGCGCTGGCGGCCGAGGTGGCGATAGATCTCGCCGAGCCGGCGCAACCAGTCGTCGTACTCGTAGTTGATGACGTGGGTCTGGCCGATCAGCTCGCGGTAGTGCCGCTCGGCATCGCCCCACCTGCCCTGCTGGACCAATGCCTCGGCCTGATCCGCCGTCGACTCGATCGAGTTGAACGTGCGACGAGCCACTCAGCGCACCACGTTCATCCGGCGGCTGACGGCGGGGTCGGTCGGCAGAGTCTCCGAGGGGGAGGCCGATGCTTTGCGGGCCTTCGTCGCGTCGCCGACGATGTCGAGTGCGCGGCGCTGCCGCTCGGCGCGGTTCGTGAGGACCTCGCCGGAGACGATCTGCTGCCGATCGAGCAGCGACACGAACTCGGGCAGCTCGGTCGACGACGGCAGCACGATCACGCCGTAGAGAAACGCCTGCTGCTTCAGCGAGGACATGATCTCCGGCTCGATGTGGCACTGGCCGTGCGTGATCGTATAGAGCACGACGCGACGCTTCTGCTCGCGGCGCAGGCGCGTGACCTCCACGAGCAGCTGGCGGAACACCTTGCCGTAGTTGCGGCCGCGCTCGCTGCGGAAGCTGAGGAGATACGGCACCGGCACCTGGCCCGAGCGCCCGATCTTGATCGTCTCGTGGAGGCGCGAGTCGAAGAACCGCACCCAGATCTCGTCGCCTTCGAGCGTGAGCTTCTTGATCAGCGCGAGCGCGAGGCCGCGCGCGAACACCTGGCGCTGGCCGCGCATCGAGGCCGAGCAGTCGATCAGGATGTACTGCAGCCGCCGCTCGTCCTCGCGCGACTTCTCGCGGCCGTAGTAGAGGAGCTCGGAGTCGACGACCTTCTGCTCGAAGATCTCGCGGTCGTACGCGAGCTCGGAGAGGACGAGCGAGTCGATGTTGCCCTTGCGCTCGATCGACGCGTATCCGTCGACCGCGAACGTCTGCGCGCCGGTGGAGCGCCGGGTCTCGAGCACGCTCGGCAGGAGATCCAGCGAGAAGTTCGCGACGTCGTTCGCCTCGGGCGAGCCCAGCGCGGCGAACAGATCGACGAGGTCGATCGCGCCGCCGAGTGCCTCGGAGCCCGATGCGCTGTCTTCCTTGAACAGGCCGAGCAGGCGCACCGTGTCGAGGTCGATCAGCTCCACCTGCGTGTAGATGTGCATCGACTGCGCGTCGATGTGCTCGACGAAGCCCCACAACGAGCGTGGATCGAAGTCCTTGAAGTGATCCGCGTAGTCGATCTCGCCGAGCACGCCGAGATCGAGCGGAAGCGGCTCGGCGCCTGCCGACTTCGAGCGATCGCGCCAGCGGTTGAACGTGTCACCGAGGATGCGCGACAGCAGCACGGCGACCATCTCGTCGCGCAGGCGCAGACCGGCGAGCCGCTCGGTGACCTCGGAGAGCGACACGTTGTCGAGCAGGCGGCGGTACTTGTCGAGCAGCGGCTTCATGTTCTGAGGCAGCTGCAGCCGGGCGAGCTGCGCCTCGCGGCCCCGGATCACGTAGCCACCAGCGCCGCGGGTCATCGACAGCATCACGCCGATGTCGTGGATCACGAACAACGGGAGGTACACGCCCATCCGCGCGAGCGAGTTGCTCCAGGCGGCCGCGCGAACCACGGCCATCGGCGTCTCGACCTGCACGTGCGAGAGCGCCATCGTCGCGACCTGGCGCGCGAGGAAGCTGCGACGACGCTCCGACGGAATCGGCACGGTCCGCAGGCTAGCACGCCGGCAGCTACTGCCGGGTCAGCAGGATCACGTCCTCGTTCTGGCAGCCGCCCGGCGAGGTCATCGCCAGAACCTTCGAGCAATCGGCGAGCGGGGTGTGCTGCCACCCCGCGAGCTGCGGAGGTGGTGCGGGCGCGTTCCGATTCGTGAACGGCAAGCTCGTACTCTTGCGCGTCAGGACGCGGCCCGAGTAGTTGTCGAACAAGAACAGCGCGAGCCGATCCGACGACATGCCACTCGCAAACGGATAGTCCTGCACGGGCGGCGGCATCTTGGTCCCGGCGGGAAACGGCACGGTGGTGGACGCTCGCACGGACGAGTAGATTCCGTTCGTCGCGGTATCGACGTTGCCGATCAGGTAGATGAACTGGAGCCCATCCGCAGAGATGACCGGAGCCGAGAACGTGCCGGCGTTCGTTGCGATCTGACCGTTGATCGCGTCGAAGTCGGCCGTCGACGGAGCGCCGAAGTCAGTCATGTTGATCGCAGATCGCTTCGTCGACACCCAGCGCTTCCTGTCGGTGGAGTTCGTGATGATGGTCAGGCCGTCGGCGGTGATCGTGTGGCCGTTCTGGCCGGTGTAGAGACCCTTGGCGTTGAAGTCAGCGGTGACGTTGCGCTGCGTGTACGTTCCCGATCCCGGTGCCGTCTCGTCGGCGACGACGAGCTCGAACGACTGGCAGACCGCGTCGTCGGGCGTCATGATGTAGAGGATCACCTGACCGCTTGGCGTCGCCGAGCCGATCGAGTCCTCGATACCGGCGCGCGAGAACATCGGCAGTGCCGCCTGCGTATACGTGAAGCTGCTGCACACCGGCATCTTGCACGTGCCCACCACGCAGCCCATCGCACCCGCGCACGTGCCGCAGTCGACGGTGCGCTGCATCCCGCAGTTATCGGCGGACGTACGGCTCTCGCACGCATTGCCGAGGCGAGCGCAGAACGCCATGTCCGTCTCGGCGACGCATGCATCGGCTTCCGCCTGCGCGTCGGGTTTGGTTCCGGCGACCGTGCCGCACGCACACAGCCACAACAACAGGCTCCAGCTCAGCTGCCGCATCCACCAACGGTAACACCAGTTTTTCCCCGCACGGTCAACCAGCTGGCCCGGTCCGGGATCCAGGTCATCATGTGTTGCTTGCGCCCACTCGCACTCCTCATCGTTATGCTGACCTCGATAGCCGAGCCTGCCGTCGCCGAACCCACCGCGCTGCGCGTGATGTCCTACAACGTCAACCACGCGAACCGCGACGCCTCCGGAACGATGGACGCGATCGTCGCCGAGGATCCCGACGTCGTGCTCCTCCAGGAGATCGACCGAGGCTGGCAGGACTCCCTCGAGAAACGGTTCTCCAAGGCCTACCCGCACCGGGCCTTCCGCCTGTACTCGCGCGCGGCCGGTGGCCTCGCCGTGCTCTCGCGGTTTCCGATCATCGACGAGGAATTCATCCCGACCCCGCCCCAGGGTTGGTTTCCCGCGCAGCGGCTCGTCGTCGACGGGCCGTTCGGCAAGGTCCAGATGCTCAACGTCCACCTCCGTCCCTGCCTCGACAGTGGCGGCTGGATCACCGGCTACCAGACCACGCCGCCCCACCGCCTCGAGCAGGCCAAGGCGTACTACCCGCGTCTCAAGTCCGGGCTACCGACCGTCGTCGCCGGTGATTTCAACGAGCTCCCGACCGGGGTCGCCGTGGAGTACCTCGCGAAGCGCGGCCTCGTCCGCGTGCCCACGGTGGGCCCGACCACCTGGCACCACCAGAAGATCGTCGCCGGAAAGCCGCTGAGCCTGCTCTCCATGGACATCGACCACGTGCTCGTCGACAGCTCGCTCGTCGCCTCGGATGCCAAGGTCGTCGATGCCGGCGCGTCGGATCATCGCCCTGTCGTCGTCACGCTCGCCAAGAAGTGATCTAGGCTCGCGCCATGAGCTCGAACCTGTACGACGCGACCGTTCCGATCTTCACCAAGCACCTCACCGGTGCCAACAAGTGGCTCGACAAGGCCGCCGCCTTCGCCGAGGCGAAGAAGTTCGACGTCCAGGTGCTGATGGATGCGCGCCTCGCCCCCGACCAGTACCACTTCATCAAGCAGATCCAGGGCGCGTGCGATCAGGCGAAGTACACGGTCGCGAAGCTGACCGGCAAGGAACCGCCGTCGCACCCCGACAACGAACGGACGATCAACGAGGTCCGCGCGCGCCTCAAGACGGCGGTCGACTACCTCGGGACGTTCAAGCGCGAGGAGTTCAACGGCGCCGAGGAACGCGCGTGCAAGCACACGTGGATGCCCGCGTCGCTGCGCGGCGGTGATTACCTCGATCACTTTTGCCTCCCGAACTTCCACTTCCACATGACGACCGCGTACGCGATCCTTCGCCACAACGGCGTGGACGTCGGCAAGAACGACTACATCGTCGAGCTGCCGTTCCCGAAGACGTGAGACGGTGGCTCTATCCAGCCTGCTGAACCTGGCGGCTGCCGACGTGCACGAGGTAGCTGCGCAAGTGGGACTTCGAGGCGAGCGCGTC
>JACCRC010000517.1 GCA_013813765.1 Deltaproteobacteria bacterium
AGCCTCGCGGCAAAGCGCGACGCTACGACTGCCCGCATCCGCAACGCTGAGGCGTTCGCCCGAGCCGGCGCGTGGACGAGCGCGGGCGATGAATATCGGGCAGCTGCGGAGCCCGGCGGCGATCCGAACTTGCTCGTAGAAGCCGGCGACGCCTATCGCAAGCAACCCGCACTCGACAAGGCGCGAGACGCTTACCGCGCATTTCTGCAGAAGGTTCCGCTCGGCGCTGCGAGCGATGATGCGCGAACCAAGCTCGCCGAGGTCACGAACCAGCTCGCGACACAGCAAGCCGAGCTCGCGGCCCGAGAGGCCGAGGTTCATACAGTGGCGGCGACTGCTGCGCGTCCGTGGGGCCCTCGGCCCGTCTCGAAGTTGTTCGTGCAAGCGTCGCTCATAGTGCCGTCTCCCGGCGTGTACGGACGCAGTCCCCCAATTGCAGAAACAGCGGACGACGAAGTCGCCGTGTCAGGGCTGGGCGGTGGCATCGAGTTTGGTGTCAGCTATGCGTTTGCCGGCATGCACGCAGTCGTCGTGACGGCGACGTACATGGAACTGGGGGTTGCCACCAACAGGGGCCTAGCGGACGGCCGCGTCTGGCGGGCAGGGCTTGGGTATCGCTGGATCAGCCGTCGAGATGCCACATTTCGGCCAACCCTCGGTCTTCATTTCAGCGGCTACCACATCGACGTAGAGGATTCTGAGGGCAAACACATTGAGGAACGGCCGGGCGTCGAGCCTGAGGTCGGGTTCATCGTGCAGGCGCATGACCGGCTGCTCGCGCACGTGTTTGTTCGTCCGGATCTCGTACCGCTTCTAGATGAAGGATTGTTCCTCGGCGGGCTTGGTCTCGGAATCGGCGCGCATTTCTGATCCTGCGACGGAGTCCGCGACGGTTCGGGACGCATGACGCGGGCCAACGCTCGACGCGGTGATATCGTCACCACTGATGCAGCGGTTGTTGGTTTCTGTCGTGCTGGTCGGGCTCCTTGCAACACCTGCGGTCGCTGACAAGCGCAGGGCCGCTGTTCACCTCAAGCAAGGCGCGGGGTACTACAACGCTGGGCACTACGACGATGCGATCGCCGAGTTCAAGAAGTCGTACGACCTCGATCCGAAGCCGCAGACGCTGTTCAACATCGCGAACGCGTACTTCAAGAAAGCCGACTACCGAAGCGCGATCGAGTTCTTCCAGAAGTATCTGGATGTCGATGCCGACGGCCGCTTCGCGCCACAGGCACTCGAGTTCTCGACGCTCGCTAAGAAGAACCTGGCGGAGCAAGAGCTCAAGCGCAAGGTAGCCGAGGAGGCTACGCGGATCGCTGCAGAGAAGGAGCAACAGCGGCTGGCTGCCGAGCAGGAGCAGAAGAACGTCGCTGCGAAACGTGACGCGACGACTGCACGCGTCCGCAATGCCGAGGCGTTCGGCCGCGCCGGTGCGTGGACGAGCGCAGGCGACGAATATCGCGCAGCTGCGGAATCCGGCGGTGATCCGACCTTGCTTGTCGAAGCGGGCGACGCGTATCGCAAGCAACCCGCACTCGACAAGGCGCGAGACGCCTACCGCGCATTCTTGGAGAAAGTTCCGCTCGGCGCGGCAAGCGACGACGTTCGAACCAAGCTCGCCGAGGTCACGAACCAGCTCGATAACCAGCAAGCCGAGCTCGCTGCCCGGGACGCCGAGGTTCGTGCGGCCGCGAGGACTGATGCGCAGCCGCCGGGCCCTCGCGCCATCTCGAAGCTGTTCGTGCAGTTGGGTGTGATAGTGCCGCCTCCTGGGGTGTACGGACGCAGTTCCGCGATTTCAGAAACACCGGAAGACATTGCCGTGGAAGGGCTCGTCCGCGGCATCGAGCTTGGTGGCAGCTATGCGTTTGCCGGCACGCACGCAGTCGTCGTGACGGCGACGTACATGGAACTGGTGGTCCTCACCAGTAGTGTGGGCCTAAAGGACGGCCGCGTCGGGCGCGCGGGGTTGGGATATCGATGGATCACCCGACGAGATGCCACATTCCGCCCCACCTTCGGTCTTCATTTCAGTGGCTACCACCTCGACGTAGAAGATTATGAGGGCAACGAGGTGCGGCTGGGCGTCGAGCCTGAGGTCGGGTTCATCGTGCAGTGGCGGAACCGCTTGCTCGCGCACGTGTTTGTTCGCCCCGATCTCGTGCCGCTCCTTGGAGATGGATTGTTCCTCGGCGGGCTCGGTCTCGGGATCGGCGCGCATTTCTGATGCAGCGCCTGTTGGTTTCTGTCTGTCGCGCCGCTCGACCTCGTCGGAGAGCAAGCGAAGCAGAAACTCGCCGTGCGAGAGATCACGCCTACGGACCGAGGTACTCGGGGTCGGAAGGAGATCGATAACGGTCGAGCGGGCTCCTGCGAGCGTCGCTCCCGTAGTAACGCCCATTGACTTCGAGCGTGCCGAACAACAGGTGCATCGGCGCGCGGGTGCCCGCGGCGGGTGGCTTCATCCCCAGCTCCTCGGCGGTGCGGTTCGAGCTCTCGAGGTAGGGGCGCGTCAGATCCGTTTCGATGAAGCCCGGCGTGCAGGCGTTGACGTGCAGGCGTGGATGGGCGCGGGCGAACGCCAGCGTGAACGCGTTCGCGCAAGCCTTCGAGAGCCCGTATGACTCGCCATCCGCGAGACCGGCCACGGCGTACGTGCCGTGCCCGGACGCGATCCGGAGAGCCTCTTCCATCACCGCCTCGATCTGTGACCATTGGACGTCGGGGTTCGTGAACAACCGCTTGCGTTCGTCGCTGCACTTCGCGACGAACATCGGTCCCGACGCGGACGTCACGTTGACGAAGCGCCCGCCATCCGCCACGAGAGGCGCAAATGCTTCGCAAACCCGACGAACGCCGTGCGTATTCACGGCGAGCATGCTCGCCAGCTCCTGGACGGCGATCCCGACACCGGCGTTGTTCACCACGCCGTAGAGCCGGTCCTGACCCAGCGCGGCTTCGAGCGCGGCGCGTGCATCGGCGACCGAGCGGTCGTCGGCGACGTCGAGCGGCAAGACCTCGATCCGGCTCGCCCACGCAGGTCGCATCGCGACGAGGGACGCGCGCGCGGCCGCGCCGCGATCCGCATCACGCGAGCCCAGGTACGCGTACGTATCGTCCGCGTACTCGAGGATCGCAGAGACGAGTGCAAGCCCGATTCCCTTGTTCGCGCCGGTGACGACGATCCTTCGCATATCTCACTGCATACCGCAGAGCGAGCACACGGCGTAACATCTCGGATCGTACGTGGTCGCCGGCGAGGTCGAGGTCCACTGCGTCCGCGCCGGTCAAGTCGCGGTTTTCGGGCCGGGCGAGCAGACGGTGCGCGCGAACGAGCCGGCCCAGCTGCTCGCGTTCGGCGGTGACGTGCGTCTGGATCAGGCGCGCACTCCGTGTGGAAGCGGCGGTTGCGACTACAATAGGCGCGTGAACGTGGATGTCGCTGCGCTGCTCGCCGCGATCGACGAGAACCCCGACGACGATGCGCGCTACCTCGTGCTCGCTGACGCTCTGACGGCCGCGGGCGACCCGCACGGCGAGCTGATCATGCTGCAGTACGCACTCGCGCGGCAACCGGACCGCGAGGTCCTGCGCGCCGAGCAAACCGCGCGCAGGGCCGCATGGCCGGAGTACGGGCCGTACCGCGCCACGATCTACAAGGCGACGTGGCGGCTCGGGTTCCTCGATACCCTCGTGCTCGATGGCGACGAGGAGTCGATCGCCGAGGTCGTCGGCACGCTGGGTAAGCACCTGGCGACGCGCCGTGTTCGCACGATCCACGCGACGACGTGGAGCGCCGACACGACTGCCCTGTCGAACCTGCGGGCGCTGGTCGTCCGCAGCTCGATGTTGAGCGACCGCGACGTGCACCAGCTCGCGAGGCTGCTCCGTCTCGAGTCTCTCGACATCAACATTCACTCGATCGACATCGCGACGATCGCGAGCATGCCCGGCGCCCTGCGCTCGCTCGCGATTCGCGATGCGAGGGGCTTCGGCGACGACCACGTCGCTGCGACCGCGTCGATCTCGACGCTGCGCCGGCTCTCGCTTGGCAATCTCGCCGACATCACCGATGCCTGCGCCACGCGCCTCGGCGAGAACGTGCGCGAGCTCTCGATCATGGGATGCCCGCGCATCACGAACGGGATCGTGCGCCAGCTCGCGGAGCGTCCGCTCGAGGGTCTGCGCCTCTACCCGGTTGCAGATCCAGAGGCAGTGCTCGCCGCGGCAGCGCGCCAACCTCGTCTGCGCGAGCTCGACGTCAGCTGCGCGTCGAACACGTCCGTGACCGCAGAGAGCGTCGCGCGCGTGCTCGCGCTTCCCGAGCTGCGACGGTTGGCGCTCCGCTGCGACGGCGAGATGACGGGCAGTGCCCAGGTCGTATCGCGCGTCGAACACGTCACGCTCGACGTCGCGGGCTGCGCACCCGCGTTGATCGCGAGTATCGCGACCTCGTCGCTGCGCGTGCTCGATCTCGGCAGGATCCTATGGAGCAGCCATGTCGGGGACGCGCACCTCGCGGCGCTCTCGCCGGCCACGCTTCTCGCGAGCCTGTCGATGGGGAACGCCTCCATCACCGACGCGGGCCTACGTCACCTTCACGCGCTGATCGCGCTCGAGACACTCGACCTCAAGAACTGCCGGCAGGTCACGACGCGCGGCGTGATCGAGCTCGCGCGCGCTCTGCCCGCGTTGCGCACGCTCGACCTCCACCAAATGCACAATCAGACCGGCATCGAGTCGCTCGTCGGCCTAAAACACCACCCCTCGCTCGCGAAGCTCGAGCTCGCGAACACGAAGATCGGCCCGCCGGATCTCGCGATCGCTGCGACGCTACCGAATCTGCAATCGCTCGGTCTGATGCATACGCGGATCCGCGATGCCGATCTCGCGGCGCTGCTCCCGCTGGCGCCGACCCTGCGCCACCTCGACGTCAACCTGTGCGGGATCTCGAAGATCGACGTCCTGCGCCAGTTCCACGCGCTCGAGTCTCTCGACCTCCTCAACTCGTCCATCGACAAGGCGTCGTTCGCGGAACTGCGCCGCGCGCTTCCCAACTGCAAGATCGCTGGCGAGGGATGGGAGCCCGACGAGTACCCACCCTCCGATCCGTACGAGAAGTAGCGCGCGCCGCGGGACTGCGAGCGTCCGAAGAGTCGACATGCTCGGATCCCGGGATGTATGGATAGAAGGGTATGGCGTGGTTGTTCACGCAGTCGTGACGGGCAGCGCGATCGTGGCTCGTGCTGACGGCACACCGCGCGTGGTCATCTCGGTTCCGCCGGCGGAACCCTCCGTCACCAAGCCTTGAAGCTCACTGGGCCCTGTCGCGGACGCCATTCGCGACAACTTCCGACGGTCGTTGCGCGATGGACCTTCACGTTTTGGATCCTGTCGAACTACTTCCAGGCATGCGCGGGCACCGGCAATGGCGCCAACATCGCCGAGGCGTGCGGTGTCGTCGAGTATTTGCTCGCGCAGCCCAAGCCCGCGTCGGTGCCAGGCGCGCCGGACGCAGCGGCGAAGCTGGGCGAGCTCGCACAGCGCTGCATCGCGGTCGACAACCACGAGCTCTGGATCTCGGAGGCGGCGGCAGGAATTTCGACCCGTCCCTCGTCGTAGTCCGCGGGTTGTGATCGCGCTGTGGCCGGTTCCTCGGAAGAGCGGCGGCTACTTTATCGCAGCAGCGTGACGGTGCCACCGATATCGCCAGTCACGACGGTGCCATCGACGCGCACATCGACGGAGCTCAGCGCGGTGAGCGCTTCCCACGCACCGGTGCACGCCTTCGTACGCAGGTCCCAGCGCAGCACCTGATTGCCGTGCAGCGACGCAGCGAACGGCGGTGCGATCGCGACGCGCTCGGGCGGCACTTTCATACGTGCGTCGGTCAGCGTGACGTACGAGCTGTCGGGGATCGTCGCGAGGCGCACGCCGTCACGCGCGGGGCACGCGACGCCGTGCTCCGACAACACGAGAAAGCGCGCGTCTAACCCAGTGAGGAAGCCGTCGATCGTGCACACGCGTTCACCCGTCGTGCGCAGGACGTGCATCGTCCCCGACGTGTCGAAGACGGCGAACATCGAGGGCCCGAGCCACGCGGCCCGCTCGGCGCCGGGGATGTCCGAGACGGGCTCGAGCGGTGCGTCGTGCGCGAGCGAGGTCTTCCGCAGTGCGCCGCCCCGCTCGATCAGCAAGAGCTCGTCACGCTGGTCGTCGACGAGCGCGGCTCGCACGTCGAGGGTATGGCCGACCTCGTGCATGAGGAAGAACGACCGCAGCGGACGATCGAGAAGCGAGATCGCCGTGGCCGAGACAGCAGGGGAGTAGCCGACGCGCCAGTCGCCGCAGTCGAACGCGGACTGGAAGCCGGGCAACTTGGACCAGGTGCGACGCGCCGAGCGGGCCGCATCGAGCTCGCCGGAGCGCGCCTCGACCCACTGCATGGTGTCGACGTCGAGCACCGACGCCGTGCCATCGCGCATGAACGCGACGATGCGTGTTTCGGCGGCGTCGCCGACGAGCGCCTCGATCTCCCCGTTGTCGAGCGCACAGTCGGCGTAGTTGCCGCCGGCGATCTGCGTTCGCCGCAGCAAGGTCCGCGTCGCGAGGATGATCTGCTCGCGGCTTGCTAGCAGCACGGCGGCGACGGGCTGCACAAGCTCGCCGGGGATTACGGTCCACCGCGAGCGCTCCGCGAGCGTCGGAAAGGCCCACGCCGCGATCTCTCCGTCGGCAACGCCCGCGGTGTAGAGCGTACGGCCGTCGGGGTGCAGTGCCATCCAGCGGACCTGTAGCGGACGCTCCGCAACGATCGCGAGCGTGTCGAGCGCGAACACGCGGAGAGGAAACGGCGGCATGAAGTACGAGATCAGCAAGTGTCCGTCGTGCACGATCGGGGTCAGGTAATGCAGCTGCTCGTGCAGCGGTTCCGGCAGGATGCGCTCGGTGCGATCGCGCACGGAGGCGACGCGCACCGGATACGCCTGCCGGAAGCTGACGGAGGTGTGCCCGCGGGCGCTGCGAACTGGAGTCGACATGTACTCCGAGGACGGAACCCTGTGCATTGCGCAATGCGCGCCATCGCGCAGCGAGTACGTGGTGATCTCGTAGTCGGTCACGAAGAGCAGACGGTCGGTCTCCTCGTCGATCAGCACCGATCTCACGAAGGAGATCGCCACGTTCGCGACGAGCGTCCCGTCGCGCCAGATGCGTGCGTCCTGCTCCGTCAGCGACACGACGCCGTCCTTCGTGAACCGGAGCCGGGTGACCGGTCCGTGGTGGTGCGCGGAGATTAGGTTCGCCAGCTCGATCACCCACCGGTGGATCGTGCCGCCGTCGTCGGCCGTCAGCAGCGTGTTGTCATGAGGGTTCCATCTCGTAAGGCAGATGTTCCGCTTGTGCGCGACGAGATCTGGCAGCAGATGGCCGTTACCGAGCTTCACGCGCACGATGCTGAAGAACGCGCTGACCGTCGCAGCCGCGAACGGAGACGTCGGCGGCAGTGGCGAATACTCGACGTCCTTCGCCAGCTCCTCCAGTGTCTCGCCGTCGAGCAGCAATCTGTCGTCCACGGGGTACAGCGCCATCGCGAGGTAGTGGTGCCGCACGTAGAAATTGGAGCCCGCGGCATGAATCGACTCGATGTGAGACTCGCATCGGCGGAGTCCGGCATGCCTGGCCGGCGTCCCCTTGGCGAACTGCACGACCACGACACCACTCTCGATCGAGAGCGCGACGCGGCTCAAGTCCGCTGTGCACGCCGCCATCGCGATCTCGGCAAGACCGGGCGCTGCGACCTCGGCCAGCACACGGTCAGCATCGAACGTGCGAACGGAAAGCGTTCCGCCTGCGTACGCGACATAGGCGAGCTCTCCGGTCGCGGTCACGAACGCGCTGCGCAGGACCGCCGCAGCTCCCAGCTCATGGCGCGCGATCAGCTCAGCGGTGCGGGGGTTCCACAGATATGCGACGCGATCGGAATCGAGCGACAGCACGCGCTCGCCCGTGTGAGCAACAATGTCGACGATCGCAGTCCGGTGCTCGGCGAACGCGCAGGTCGGCGTCGGCGGCCGCGGACCCACGGTGCCATCGAGCGACGCGTGCGCGAGAGATGTCGACAGCGGCGCCACAGAATCGCCGCCGACAATTGCACAGGCTCCAGCTCAGAGGAGAAGAGCGCGGGGTCAGACTGCAAATTGTGTCGACCTCGCGTTGCGCGACGGCATGCTCGCCGTGCGCCTCGACGGCAAGCTCTACGCGATCCAACCTCGCCGCCAGGACCTAGGCTGCGAGTTAGACTGCCCGGGTGACGGTCTCACCCGACGAGCTGCGTCCCTTCTTCGATGCGATCCTCGTGGCTCCCGAGGACGACGCACCTCGCCTCGCGCTCGCATTGTACTTGACCGACCGCGGTGACGCGCGTGGGGAGCACATCCGGCTGTCATGCGAGCTCGACAAGCTCGAGCGCGACGACCCCGCGCGTGCCGCACTCGAGCAGCGCTGCAAGACGCTGCCGTACTTCACCTTCTTCACGAAGGTCGATCTCAACTTCCCGGTCCAGCTCGGCCTCCGGCGCGGCTTCGTCGAAGAGCTCTCGTGCAGCGCGTCCTGGTTCGTTCACTCTGCCGACAGGCTGATGCGCGAGGCGCCGATCCGCGTGTTCGACCTGCTGTCGACCAACGAAGACAACTCCTCGCTCGCCACGGCGCCTGCGCTCGCGAAGCTGCGCAGGCTCGAGCTCACGCAGAACAACCAGAAGGAGCGCACCGCGATCCTCGCGTCGCCATACCTGCGAAATCTTCCAGAGCTCGAGCTCGCGCTGTTCCTCGACGACCCGGCGGCCGTGGCCAGGATCGAGGAGGACTTGCGACCGCTTTCCGGCCTGCGTGTGCTGAGTCTGCACTACGGACGGATCGAACCCAGCGCGCTCGTTCCGTTTGCCACGTTCGTCAAGACCAGGGGCCTCGAGCTCCTCGACGTTCGAAGCGTGAACCTGCCATACAAGGGAATCGACGAGCTGCGCGCCCACCTCGGCGACCAGCGCCTGCTGCCCCGGCCCGAACCACGCGTGCCGTTTCGGTTCGGCTTCCTCGATCTGTCCGACAGCAAGCTGGATCCAAACGAGACCCGCGCGCTCATCAAGAGCGGCGAGTTCCGCTCTGCCACGAAGCTGGCGTTCGGATATCCGCATATCGGCGACGACGTGGTCGTGGACCTGGCGCGGGCAGGCACGTTCCCGTCGCTGGTCGTGCTCTATCTGGGAGCGACGGGCATCACCGACACGGGGGGCAGCGTGCTCGCGCGCGAAGCGGTCGGGCTGGAGCGTCTGGAGACACTCCATCTCGGTGATGTGCCCGCATCGCGGAATGCGACCGCCAGCGTGAGCGCCGGTGTGGTTCGCGACCTGGCGCACTCGCCGCGGCTGCCGGCGCTACGCTCGATCGTTCAGCACCAAGAGCACCACGTCTACACCGACGGGGCTCGCGCGGACCGCGAGGTAATTCCGATCGAGCGAAGTGACGGTCGAGTCGTCGAGTGGATCATCGACCATACGATCTGGCCGTGACGCGCTCGATCTCGATCTCAGCGAGCGTCGCGGCAAAGACATTCTTGGCGTCGGCGTACTGGTGTCGTCGGTAAGATCCGCGCCCGCAAGGTCCGCGTCGGGAGCATCTGCGTCAGGACGTGAACCGGGCAACGATCTCGTGAACAACCTCGCGAAAACGTGCTGCAATCGATCCGTGTCCATGTATCGCGACTCGTTCGAGAAGTGCCCGCGCTGTGCGGTGGAGCTGGCAGACGCGCGGTCGGCGCGCGGATGCCGCTCGTGCGGCGGACTCTGGGTCGAGGAGCCCGTGTGCTGACCGAGATGGTCCTCGAGATGCTGCCTCCCGGGCCGCTCTCCCGCCTGCAGCTGGCGGTGCTCCAGCGCGCCGAGCCCGTCATCGCGTGTCCCACGTGCGGTGATCGGATGGAGCAGACGGAGATCCACCAGGTGCGGATCGATCGTTGTTCCAAGCACGGTGTGTGCATGACGATGACCCACGGAGATCCATCGCGTCGCTCGAGCAGGACGATCATTGGCGCTGCCGCATATGCGGACCCGAGCGCGAACGCGTCGCTTGTGCGCACCGAGCAGCGCTCGACGAAATCCGTCACGTGCACATCGCTTGCCGAGCAGACCAACAGCCCCAACCGCGCGGTCCGAGCCGAGGGCGAGGACAGCGACGCGCAAACTTGTCGACAATCGACTACAGCGCCAAGGACGATCCGACGTCGGCGATCGCTCGGGAATCGTTCGCGCCGGCTAGCGGCTCGCGGTGTGAGCGGCTTGCTCCGCAGGCGTCGCAGGTCGGTACGTCGAGTACGGATACCACCAGCCGTCCTGCCAATCCCAGTCGTCGGGCATGTAAGGGCTGCTCCCGTATTCCGGAAACAGGCGCAGCTCCTCGAGTCGAGTCTCGGGCAGCGGAGCGATCCAGTCCTTGTCGCCGAACGTCTTGGGGTCTGGATTCTGCCGTACGACGTAGAGAATGTAGAGATTACCCGCGCTGACGATGCCGAGCTCAGCCTGCATTGTCCCGAGGCGCTCGCTCGCGCGCTCGGAACGTATCGCCGTCGGCGGCCGCCATCGAGTGTAAACCGGGGCGAGCAACATCGCCCCGCCGATGCCGGCCCAGACAGTGGCGATGAACGGCGCACCTTCGCATGCGTGTCCATCGCCGCGCACGATTCGACACGCGAGCTTGCCATCTTCGGCAACGAAGAGAGCGTCGACAAGGGCAGAGGGTGGGCTCGATGGAGGCGCACGGACGAGATCGTCGGATGACATCGGTGACTCGAGGACGACTGTACTGCTCGCGCCGCTGAGCGTTGGCTGCAATAGTCGACGTACACTCCACGGAATGCCGCGACGCCTGATCTGGTTGCTTCAGGCGAACTTACGAGACCGGAGCTTCCTCGCGACGCTCAAGGAGGTTCTTGGGCATCTCGGCGAGGACTGGCAGGAGGCCGAGCTCATCCCTTTCTCTGACCATGTTCCCGCGCTTCCGTTCGACGCGGCCGAGCGCTCGATTGTTTGTTACGGTCCGAGCTTCGTACCGCGGGTCGCCTCGAGGACAACTTGGAAGCCTGGCATCTTCTTCGACGAAGCTTTGTTCAGGTGGTCAGTTATGGCGCGCCATTGGGGCGATCTCATGTTTTCCAACGACGGGACCATCACGACGGCAGGGGACGTCCTCGAGGAGCTGACGTTTGGGGGCGCGCCGCTGTTCGTAAGGCCAGATGAGGATACGAAGGCCTTTGACGGCGGCGTTTACGAAGACGCAGCAACTCTACGTCAGCATCTTGGCTCGACCGATCCGGCCACGACCGTGATCAAGGCGAGCATGCGACCTGTCGATGCAGAGTGGCGATGTTTCATCGTCGGAAACGAGGTCGTTGATTCGTCGGAATATCGCCGCGCAGGACGGCCCTCGCTGCATCGATCCGCACCGCCGCGCGCGATCGAACTCGCGCACATCGCCGCTGAACGATGGTTGCCGGCAGAGGTCACCTGCATCGACATCGCGTCCAGCGGTGCGTATTTTGGGGTTGTCGAAGCCAACTGTTTCAACGCATCGCGTTTTTACGCCGCAGATCCAGCGACTGTGCTCGCAGCCGTCGCGGCGCACGTCGGGAAGGCGGGTTAATACAAGTGCGATAACTTAGCGAGACTCGATGACGACGCTCAAACGAGTTGGGTACTTCCATGAGATGCGGCGCGGCGACGCGACGGGGCCGAGCTTGCTGGAAGCTCGGCAGGCCCAGCCGGGTGTCGACGACGCGCGCGTCGTGAAGTATCTGGACGCTGGCAACATCTATGTCGCGACGCCGGGACCTTCGATCGACGTGCTCGATCCGAAGAAGCCAAAGATCGCTCCGGCGCATGTCATGAC
>JACCRC010000518.1 GCA_013813765.1 Deltaproteobacteria bacterium
AGCGCCCACGCCTTCTCCTTGTACGTCGCGAGCGTGCTCGCGCGAAGGAGACCATCGCCGAACGCCTTGCCGACGCCCTTGCACGGAGGATCGCGCTCGAGCTTGGACGACGTGCCCTCGTAGATCCGGAAGCACGCCTCGATGTCGCCGCGGTTGTAGAGCGGCGCGCCGACATCGATCGCATCGCTGATCGCGGTGACGACCTCGATGATCTGCTGATCGGAGCAGCCGTCGAGCAGCGCGACCACGTGGCTGGGCACGGCGCGCTTGATCGGCGGGCCGGCGTCCTTGCTGTTCGTCGAGTCGTCATCGGGCGAGCGGGTCTGCGCCGCGAACGTCTCCATCGTGAGCGCGATCGGTGAGGCGACCATTGGCTTGAGATAGTTGCCGGGCACTGCGAAGTTGATCGACTGGCCCTGCGCGACGATCAGCGTGGTGACGCCGACGACCTCGCCGAACTGGTTGAACAGCGGACCGCCCGAGGAGCCCTGCGAGATCGGCGCGGAGATCTGGAGCAGCTTGAGCCCGCCGGGCGGGCAGCGCTCCTCGCTCGAGTCGCACACCGCGCGGACCTGCGAGATCAGGCCGGCGGAGACCGAGTAGTCGAACACGCCGAGCGGGTTACCGATCGCGACGATCTGATCGCCCGCGCTCATCTGCTCCGAGTCGCCGAGGCGAACGGTCTTGAGCGCCTTCACCGGCTTGATGCGCAGGATCGCGAGATCGCGGCCCGGATCGACGCCGGCGATCTGCAGGACCTTGTAGGGCGTACCGTCGTGCAGCTTGACCTTGATCTCGGAGGAGCCTGCGATGACGTGGAGGTTCGTCGCGATCAGGCCGCTCTTGTCGATGATGAAGCCGGTGCCGACCTTCTCGCCGGTACCGTCGCCGGCTTCGATCCGGACGATCGCATCGCTCGACTGGGCGACAATGTCCTTCGCCGTCATCCGCATCCGCGGCGAGTTCGGCGAGCTGGAGGGGCCACACGCGGCAGCGGCCGAGACGAGGACCAGCAGTCGAGATCCGCGCATCCTGCAAGTCTACCCTGCGCGCCCCGAGGGCGCACTGGCTCAGGGAGCCGGCGGGGAGCCGGTGCCAGAGCCCTTGGGCACCGACGAAGATTCGGATTCGTTGGAGTTGAGCCGGATCGACCGCAGCCCGGCCTCACCTGCGGCGCGGAAGCCCTTCGGATCGCGCCGCGGGTCGATACCGCTCTTGACGCCGGCATCCAGGTGCTGCTGGTACAGCTTCATGCGGATCTCTTCCCAGGACGGGCAGGCATCGGCAACGGCCTGGCAGGCGGTGAGTGCGCGATTTGCGTAGTCGAGGGCCGCGACGACATCGAGCTTGTCGACATGCGCGGTGGACGCCGCCATCAGCGCGCGCCACTCGTTCGGCGATCCCTTCGACCGTTCCGCACCGCGGACCGCGGTCTCGATCGCCCAGTCCTTGTAGGCGACGTCTCCGAGCCGGCGAGCGAGGTCGCTGACCGCGCCTCCATCGGTGGGCTGGGCGATCGTGCGTGCCTCCGCGAGCGCGAGCCCGAACTGCTTCGTCTCGTCCTTGAGTGAGGAGTGCGCGTACATCGTGCGCGCGGGGATCAACACGGTCGCGATCACGACGGTCGCGATGCCGAGGTCGACGATCCCGATGTAGCGAGGCAGATGCATGTCTCGTGTAGACAGTATCGAAGCGCCGCGGTTCCCGCCGCGTCGCGGCAAAAATTCGGCGTAGCATTTCGCCCCGCGGCGTCCCGAGATGCCCCGGCCGGCACACGGTTACCTACTTGTGCAACCACAGTCATCTCACGCAGCTAGACCGTGGATCGACCGTTGCACATCCGCTGCCGACCTGGCTGCTCACCCCATCGGAGGATGTTCTAGATGCTGAAAGCTATTTCGAGCGCGTTTCACGAGGGTGGATGGGGCATGTGGCCCATCCTGTTCACGTCGGTCCTCATCATCGCGATCATCGTGGAGCGCGCGGTCTATCTGTTCCGCGCCTCGGTCGACAAGGACAAGCTGCTCGCGCTGCTCAAGAGCCAGGTGATGAGCGGCAACGTGCAGGGTGCCATCAAAGTCTGCTCGGGTAACCCGACGCCGATGACCCGCATCGTTCAGGCCGGTCTCATGAAGTTCAACAAGAGCGACGAAGAGGTCCAGGCCGCCATGGACGAGGCCGCCCTTCGCGAGCTCCCCAAGATCAACGCCCGCACGCCGTACCTGGCGATGCTCGCGAACTTCGCCGTCATGGCCGGTCTGCTCGGCACCATTGCCGGCATGATCAAGTCGTTCGGCTCCGTCGGTAGCGACGAGGGTGGCAACAAGGCCACCGAGCTCGCCGCCGGCATCTCCGAGGCGCTCAACTGCACCGCGTTCGGCATCGGTACGTCGCTGATCGGTCTGCTCGGTTACTCGCTGCTCCAGGGCAAGACCACGCACGTCATCGACGACATCAACGAGGTGACCGTGCAGGTCGTCAACCTCGTGACGTCGCACCGCGCACAGATGCAGCCCACTGGCTAACCCGTTCCTCCCCTTAACTCTCTCGGAGGAGGACCCCCATGGGTGCAGCAGTAGGAACAGACGAAAAAGGAAGCGTCAACGTCGAGCTGAACATCATCCCGTTCATCGATCTGATGAGCTGCTTGACGGCGTTCCTTCTCGTTACCGCGGTCTGGGTCAACATTGCCCAGATCAATATTCAGCCGAAGGGCAAGACACGCGACACCTCGAACGTCCAGAAGGACGACGAGACGGTCACGCTGTCGGTGCTCGTGCAGGCCGATCGAATCTGGGTCGGGCTGTCGCGCGTCAACGAGTTCCAGGAGATCCCGAAGAAGGGTGACGGCGAGCAGGACTGGGAGAAGTTCGAGACCACGCTCAAGGAGCACAAGGCCTCGGCGTTCTTCGCTGATCGTACGGACCTCGAGATCGCAGCGGAAAGCACGACGGCATCTCCGGTGAAGTACCAGGATGTCATCCGAGCGATGGACTTGGCCTTGAAGGTCGGGTTCCTCGACGTCGGTCTCTCTGACCCGGCGGGCCTTGCGGCCCGGCCTTCACTCTAGGAGGCGACGATGCCGGTACATGCAGCAGGACCACGCACCTATCACTCGATCAAGTTCAAGCACCTCGTCAAGAAGTCGGGTTCGTCGGCAGGCAAGCGGTCGGGCAACATCTCGCTCAACCTCGTTCCGTTCGTCGACATGATGACGATGCTTGTCTGCTTTCTCCTGATGGTGTTCTCCGCGTCGGGAGAGCTCCTGCAGGCGCAGAAGGGTCTCGATCTTCCGATCGCCGACTCGAAAGAGACGCTCCAGCAGGCGCCCGTCATCATCGTCACGAAGTCCGAGATCACGTATCAGGGACAGCTCGTGGCGACGGTGGAGAGCGCTCTTCGCGATGACTCGCCGACGTTCAAGATCGATGCGCTGTACGAGCGCCTCGATGCCGCGTCGAAGAAGATCAAGGAGGACGTCGGGATGGGCAAGCTGCCCAAGGACCTGGCGAAGGCCTGTGATGACGCGAAGAACAACATTCGTCCGCAGCCGGGCAAGATCTGCCCCGATGGACTGGCGATCTTGCAGGCGGACGAGACCACGGATGCTCGTCTGATCAACAAGATCGTCAACACGGCCAAGGCAGCGGGCTTCGACAACCTCTTGTTCGCCGTCAAGAACAAGTAGCGATAGGAACGTCACACATGCAGAAGCGGTTCGCGCTCGTCCTATTGGCGGGGCTCGTCGGCTTTGGCCTCACCGGCTGTCCCGCCGATCCCTACTCCGCGAAGACGTGGACCAAGAAGCTCGATGACCCGCGCGAATCGGAGCGCGCGGTGACCGAGCTCGAGCAGCTTGGTGACCCGAGCGCGATCCCCGCGCTCGGAGAAGCCTGGGCGGGTCAGGGCAAACCCGTCCGCATGCTGCAGGTCATCATCTCGCTCGCTCGGCCGCTGACGCCGGAAGAAGCGAAGGCGAAGTACGCGACCGACTACGAGACCACGGGCCGCAAGGCGTCGTGGGACGCGGCGCTGCCGTTCCTCACGCGTGCGCTGACCGAGGTCGACGAGGCGAACCCTCGCTCTGTCGATAGCGCGGCGAAGGCCGCCGACGCGCTCGGCGAGGCTGGACTGTCCGACGGTCTCGACGCGCTCGTCGACATCGCGAGCAAGCCGGTCACCAAGAAGCTGATCGCCGCGCAGGTCGGCGCGATCCGCGCCATCGGCAAGTTCGACGGCGAGAAGGCGCGGGCCGCTGCCGCGCTGACCAAGATCATCGATCGCGAGCCGCCTCCCCACCCGAAGACCGCGAAGGACAAGGAGCAGGGCCGTTCGCTCGAGGAGAAGTACGGACTGTTCCTCGGCGTCACCGGCGCCGCGATCAACGCGCTCGGCGATCTGCGGGTGGGCAGCGCGGCGAAGACGCTCGCGCTCTCGATGTACCGCACGCCCGAGCTGTTCGTGCAGATCCGCCGCGCGCTCGTCGCAACCGGTCCGACGGCGAAGGACGAGCTTCGCAAGATCCTCCGCGGCGAGTCCGCCGAGGTGAACCAGCTGTTCAAGGACAAGCGCCTCGACAAGTACTGCGGTGACAAGGGCGACGCTCCACAGGATCAGTGCCAGCCCGTCAGCGCGAAGGACTTCTACCCGGCCGTCGTGCTCGGTGATTTCTACGATCCGGCCGCGACGCCCGATCTGCTCGCGGCCCTCAAGCGCCCGGCCGTGCCCGTCTACTTCATGGACGACCAGCCGAGCCCGAACACGCAGTACAACGCGATCTTCGACGCGCTCCGCAAGATCGGCGCGGCCGATGCAGCCGCGCCGGTTCGCGCGATGTGGGCAGGTGGCGGCGGCGCTGCTCCCAAGAAGGGCCAGCCCGCCCCTCCGCCGGAGGACCTGAACACCAAGATTCTCGCGATCAGCGCGTACCCGTTCCTGACCCGCGATGGCGCGGGAACCGAAGCGCTCGGCGCGATCGCCGCGGACAACAAGGCCGACGACACGCTTCGCCAGGAAGCGGCGACCGCGTTCGCCCGCCTCTCCAACGATCCGAAGGACCTCAACATCCTCGAGGACCTCGCGAAGAAGTACTTCGACGCGTCCGCGGCCAAGAAGAAGGAGGCCGACGGCAAGCCGAAGGCGGAGGCCGACGCTGCCGACAAGGTGTTCGAGGCGAAGAAGAAGGAGGTCGAGAAGGCCAAGTCCGACCTCCTCAAGTTCACGCACGACACCTCGAAGACCGCCGCCGACATCAAGGCCGCCACGGCCGCGACCAAGAAGGTCGAGGACGGCTTCAAGGAGGCGAAGAAGGTCCACAAGGCCGCCGTCGCTCCGTACAAGAACCTCGAGAACGCGGCGAAGGCCTACAAGGGCTACGCCCGCATGTTCCAGACGCACATCGCACGCATCGAGATCGCGGTCCGTTGCAAGCAGGACATCAACTGCTACGCGGCCAGCCTCAAGATCAAGCCCGACGAGGCGGCGAAGAACAACGCGAAGTACATCAAGGACATCAAGGACTGGTCCGAGGACGAGAAGAAGGGCCTGGCCGAGGCCGGCGTCGAGCGCGCGATGCTCGAGATCGGTAAGCAGGGCGCGAAGGCGGCCTCGCTGACCGACACGCTGCTCGACGCGGCGAAGAGCGACGTTCGCCTGGTTCGCCAGTCGGTGCTGCTCGCGCTGCCCAAGATCGCGAAGCTTCCGTGCTCCAACTGCGAGGACAAGCTCGATGCGGCCATCAAGGCCGGCGAGGGCAAGACCACGCTCGGCGATCTGAACCTCGAGACCACGATGCTCCGTAACTACTTCTCGTGGGCCGGTGGCAAGACCCCGTCGGCGCCCACCCCCGAGAAGGCCGAAGCTCCCGCCGAGAAGTAGTCGCGTCTCGCGGCGCTGCGTGGTAGCCCTATCGGTATCGGGGCGTAGCGCAGCCTGGTAGCGCATCTGGTTTGGGACCAGAGGGTCGGAGGTTCGAATCCTCTCGCCCCGACTACATTCAGCGGGGAGACGGACGCATCCGCGATGTCGACGCGCGCGGG
The DNA here is from genome assembly GCA_013813765.1 of Deltaproteobacteria bacterium. Classification (GTDB taxonomy): domain Bacteria; phylum Myxococcota_A; class Polyangia; order Haliangiales; family Haliangiaceae; genus JABFXX01. The sequence goes on from JACCRC010000518.1 coordinate 6,039, forward strand.
TGCTTCGGGCTCGACCACGTGCCTTCGCGTTCGAGGGCGATGCCGCGCTGGCGGACGCGCTCGGGCAGCGTTTGTGCGAACGCATGGTGGAGTGCGTCGGAGAGCTCGAGTGCGCTGGTGAACCGGCGGCCGGGATTCTTCGCGAGACCGATCCCGAGCACGAGGTCGACATCGGGCGGTAGCTCGACGAGCTCGCTGGGCCGGCGTGGCAGCGTGTGGACGACGCGGTAGAGCGTCTCGGCGATCTCGCCGGCCGCGTACGGGGGGTGCCCGGTGAGCGAGCGGTAGGCGATCGCGGCGAGCGCGTAGAGGTCGGTGCAGTGATCGACCGTGGCACCGGCGGCCTGCTCGGGAGCCATGTACGACGGAGTCCCCACGATGTGGCCCGCGGTCAGCGTGTCGCCGGAGTCGATCGCGCGCGCGACACCGAAGTCGAGGACCTTCCAGACACCCTTGTGCTTGAACACGTTCTGCGGCTTGAGGTCGCGGTGCACGATGCCAGCCGCAGCGGCGGCGGTGATGCCGGAACCGACCTGGCGCACGAGCTCGAGGACCTCTCCAGCGGGCAGGGCGCGCTGGTTCCTCAGCATGTCGGCGAGCGTCTTTCCCTCGAGCTTCTCCATCACGAGGTAGGGCACCGGGTGCTCGCCGACATCGATCACGCGGACGACGTTCGGGGATTGCAGGCCGGCCGCGGTCCGCAGCTCGCGGAGGAAGCGGAGCACGTGGTTCGCGTTGCCGAGCGACGCCTGCGAGAGCAGCTTGATCGCGACCTCGCGCCCGCTGGCATCGGTCGCGGAGTAGACCTCGCCCATCGCGCCGCGGCCCAGCACGGAGCCGAGCTGGTAGCCCCCGATCGCCTGATCGCTGAACCGACCGCGCCCGGAGCGCAGTGCGCGCTCGAGCTCCTCGCGAGCCTCGAGGAGGAGGGCCTCGCGGTGCGCGGCGAGCCGGACTGCGCGCTCGAGCTCACCGACGGCGGCGAGGGCGGTTTTTCGCGACAGGCGCGCCGTGATGTACGTGCCGAGCAGCACGACCTGGACGAGGCCCTGCACGATCCACCTCTCCTGCGCGCCGAGCGGCATGATCTGCACGATTCCGGTGTCGCGCACGGCCCCCGTGATCACGAGCGTGGCGATGATCAGCTGCGCGCCGGCGCAGGTGACGTAGACCGCCGCGGCGAGCACCGAGGACTTGCCGAGGCCGGTGAAGTACACGCCGAGCACGAGCACGAGCGGTGCGGGCGAGAACACGCCGAAGAACGGGATTGCCGTGGTCACGCAGACGGCGGGGATGTACCAGCCCAGCAGCGTCGTCGGCCGGCGGAACTTCAACGGATCGCTGGTGCGCGTGTAGAGGAAGAGGATCGCGACGATCGCGACCCCGACCGACGACACGAGGATGACCGAGGCGGTCGGATCGCCGGGAAGGATCGGGACCGACAGTCCACCGGCGAGGCCGATCAGGGCGCCGATGAGGCAGAACCGGCGGGTGCGCATGATCTCGTCGCGTTCGAGCGCCTCGAGGGGCGAGCCGATCGTCGTCGAGCCGCCGGCGGCGGTGGCCGGATAGGGCGTCTGCGCAGGGGTGGGCGCGGCTGCGCCCTGCGGGTTGACCGTCGCGGTGGCCTCGGAATCCCCCGGATCGCGATCGGCGGACGGCAGGATCGCGGTCTCCTCCTCGCTCACCCTGGTCTTCACCCCGTCGCTCACCGCGACCAGGATACCGCTTCTCGTGGCACGATCGCCGGATGAAGACGCTCGTGGTGGTGGCGTTGCTGCTCGGCTTCGCGAGCGCCGCACAGTCCGACGGCCTCAAGGTTTCGATCAAGCCAGCGACCTCGAAGTGGAAGGTGAAGGCGCGGGTGGCCGTGACGCTGAAGATCACGAACACGGGCAAGACGATGAGCACCTTCAGCGTCTGGCTGTGCAGCTGGGGCGATCAGTGGGTGTCGAGCGACAACGATCTCACGTGGGAGCCGTGGGGCTGCGACAAGAACGCGCCGATGCCGGTGGGCCTGGCTCCGGGAAAGTCGCGCGAGTGGAAGCTCGATATGTTCGCCATCGACGCGGCCCGGCCAGGCAAGCACCAGCTGAAGATGACGTTCACGCCGGAGGGCAGCGGCAAGTCGATCACGAGCAATGCGGCTGCAATCACCGTGATCCGGTAGTTCGTCCTACACGATTCGGTCATCCGTCCTACAGGAACTACGTGAACTCTTTGTTTCGAAGCATGTAAGAAAGCGACGAACGACGAAATCCCGGCTAGTCTTGCGAATGATCCAAGGTCCGGCCGAAGGCCGCATCGTTCTGCGGGAGGGCGGGTTCGACGGCGTGAAGGTCTTCACGGCAACCATGTTTGCGGAGCGCGGCGTGCTCGGAGAGAAGGTCACGAGCTGGATCGCGGCCAACCCCGAGAACCAGCTGACGGAGATCGTCGTCACGCAGTCGAGCGACGCGTCGTATCACTGCGTCGCGATCTCGGTGTTCTACCGCCAGGCTTCGCGCAAGCGCGCGAGCTAGATCCCGAAGCTCGGAGTCGTCAGGCGCCACGACGCCCCGAGAAAGGTGAAGCCGGCCCGCGCGTCGTTCGTGTGGTCGGCGGCGCCGGTGCAGGCTGCGAGACCCGCGTGCGCGAGCGCGCGTTCGTACGGCAGCTCGAATCGAGTGGCGCCGGCGAGCGCGCGGCGGAACGTTCGCGCAGCCCGCCATCGCGAGCCTGCGCGGAGCTGACGAAGTGCGACGCGGTTGTCCGCGCACGGCCCTGCGATCGGCAAGAGCCGCGAGAGCTTTGCGAGCTCCGCGATCGAGGCGCGCAGCGGCCGGTCGAGTGAGCGATCTACCTCCGCACCGCCTTCGGCGCTGCTGCGCGGCCCGGCAAGCCGGGCCTTGCGATCTCGCCGCGACAGCTCGTAGTACGCGTCGCACAGCCCGACGAGGCCCTCGGTCATGGTG
>JACCRC010000523.1 GCA_013813765.1 Deltaproteobacteria bacterium
CCTGATCGCGTTGGTCGTCGTCATCAGGCCGCGGACGCTACCCGCAACCGATCGATCCGGATAGCTCCACCGCCGACAACCTCTCGGAATCGATCAGCTTTGCCCGGCTGGAAAGGATCCGCACCCAATGCATTTGCACGGCGCCACTGCGCGCCAAAGGACCGCGTCATGTCTCGTCTCGCTATCGCGTTTGCTCTCGTCACCTCCCTCACGACCAGTGTGTTCGCCAGCTCCGCCGGCGCCCAGTTCGCCCGCCCGCCCGCCGCTCAGGTCGAGCTCCGCGCCGAGGCACGCATGCCGATGCGCTATCTCGATCGCGCCGTGCTCCGCGCGAAGCTGCTCGAGCGTCGCGCGCAGAACCTCGCGCACTTCCGCGCGTACCAGAAGAAGGGCACGTTCCCCGCGAACACGTTCCTCGAGGGCGAGCTGAACGTCTGGGTCGATGATTTCGGTAACATCTGCGCCGCGGCGTCGATCATCAAGGCCTCCGGCAACGTCGAGCTCGTGAAGCGCGTCGGCGACGAGACGAACTTCATCCGCCTCGGCGATGTCGAGCAGGGGCCGCTGATGGACTGGATGCTGACGTCGGGTTTCACGAAGGAAGAGATCGTCGCGATCCAGCGGCCCATGGCCTACATCGGCGACGAGCGCCAGCAGCTGAACCGACCGTTCCAGCTCGCCGAGACCGAGCGCCTGAAGAAGCTCTACAAGACAGTGGAGCGCTCGCTCCTGAAGGGTCAGAAGAAGAGCATCGAGCTCGCGGTCACGCGGCTGATGCAGAACCCCGATCTGGCGTGGAAGCTCCTCGACTCCTGAGCCCGCGCCCGTCAAACCGCCGAGGCGCGCGTGGTCATCCCCTCCTTGGACCGCGTGCCTCGGCGGTGACGTTTTCGGTGATACTCGACGACATGCGGCTCCTCATCGCGGCGTCGGCGGCTCTCCTGATCCAGTGCAGTCCGACGCCGAAGCCGGCGCTCCCCGTCGAGCCGCCCGGGCCGCTCGCGGCCACGAGCGCAACGCCGGATGCGGCTGTTGAAGAAGAGGACGATGATGACTTCGGGTACACCGGCTACTTCTTCGAGTGGCAACAGCTGCGCGACGAGCGCGACTAGCTCCGGAAGCCGGGGAGCAGCGCGACCCGCTGCGACATGCGTAAGGTGAACTTCAAGCCCACCATTGGATGCCCTGGTCCGCACGAGGCCGCGGGCCTTGTAGTCCTGATCAGGGGGGGCGGACCACCCGTTGACGTCCTGGTCGATGTCGGCCACCAGGACCGAATCACTAGCGACTGGACTGCCGCGCTCCTCGATGAGGGCGGGCGACCGATGACGGCGTGGATGCCAGTGAGAGAGGTGACCAACCACGGGACCTCGGTGATCGCGTTTCCAATCAAGTACGGCGAGGCACTCAAATGGAAACGCGTCGGTCTGAGGATCGACCAGAAACTTCTGGACGAGGTCGCCCGGCGCAACACGGAACACAACATGTGAGCAGACAGCGAGCAGCTGAAAGGCGTACGCGGACGCGCTAGAATCCAGGTCGTGCGGGTGTTCATTGTGGCGACGGCGAGTCTGCTGATGCAGTGCAGCTCGACGTCCAAGCCATCGCCGCCGGTTGTGCCGACCAAATCGATCGATGCCGCGGTCGCGCCGGTCGACGCTGGTCCCGAAGAAGATGCGGATGATGACTTCGGCTACAAGGGCTACTTCTTCGAGTGGCAGCAGCTTCGCGACGAGCGCGACGAGTTCCTGAAGACGCCGGTCGGCGCGAAGCGATGCGACACGCGTGCGAGCGACTTCAAACCGACGACGGGGTGCAAAGGCCCACATGAGGTAGCGGGCCTCGCAATTTTTATCAGGGGCAGCGCACCGGTTCACGTCGTGGTCGACGTCGGCTCTCGGGACGGCGTCTCCAAAGATTGGACCGCTGCGTTGCTCGACGAGGGTGGGAGACCGGTTACGGCATGGATGCCAGTAATCGAGCTTGAACCAAGATCGGTGGTGATTGGTTTTCCGATCAGGTACGGCGAGGCATTCAAGTGGAAGCGCGTCGGGCTGAGGATCGACCAAAATCTTCGCGATGCGATCCGCCAGCGCAACACGGGACACAACAATTGAGTCACCCAAGTAAGGAGCTGAAGGGCCCGCAGCCAGATGCGGACGTCGAGCCCATACACCACCTGCCCGCGGTCGAGGGGAGTGTTCAGGATCCGGAAGCTGCCTGGAAGGCAATCGAAGAGATCCTTGCCGGGAAATCCGACGCGTCCAAGGCAGCGAAGCTCGCCGCGCGACTCGACGCGCCGCAGAAGGAGACACTCGCAGAGAAACTTCCCGACTTAGCGAAGGTCGCGACGGGAGACATCGTGCTCGCGGTCGGTGAGGTGGTGCCAGCCACCAAGGGCAGCGTCGTCAACGCAGCAATGTCCGCAGCGCGCGCGAAGCCTACTGCTTCGCGACTGCAGCGATTCCTACTGGAGATCGACGGTCCCAACCTCGGCGCTCTCACTGACGCGCACGCTCTGGAGCTCGAGCGTATGTTCGCCGGTCAGCCGATGCTCCAGGTGTGTCCGCGGGCTAGCGTCGATCTCGGCTTCGAACGGAAACCGAGCCTACTCCGCTGGGTCGTCCGGTCCACACCTCCGGTGATCCTTGCGGACATGATGGGCGCAAACGGCACGCAGCAACTCGGACAGGCGCTCGACGAGCACAAGCTCTGGCGCCCTTGGATCGATCACGTGCGCCATGCCCACGACCGTTACCAGTATCTCGCTGCCGGAACGTCGGATCCGGCGGTCCGAGCCAAGCTGCTCGCGCCGTTCGGGGCGCGCGCCACGGTCGACAATTCAGGTTCGATCGAAGTACGAGAGCCGGCCGAGGCGGAGGCGGCCGGCGAGATCGATGCTGCCGTCGCCACCGGCGCTTCGCGAGCGCGTCTCATCGAGGCGCTCAACGCCGCGAATTCGATTCCGGAAGCAAAGGTCGCGACCGTGCAGGGTGCGCTGCAGCGGATGGGTGCTCCGGCTGATGATGTGCTCGCGGTGGCTCTGCGATTTACGCCGCCAGCGATGTCGTGGCTTGGTGTGCTGGCTGCGGCGCCTGGAGTCACGTCGTCACACGTCCTCGCGTTCTCAGGAAGAGCCACGATCGACATCGAGAACCTCGGCGAGCCACTCGTCCGGCAGCTGCGCGCCCACCTCGGGGCGACTTTCCATTTGAGCGACCTGGTCCGCCGCGACGACGCAAAGTCGCACCGAACGATCGTCGAGTCGGAGGCACTGCGGCAGTGGTTCCTCGACAAGGCGTCCCCTTCCGATCTGTTGTGGTTCTGCACGCAGACGCCCGATGTCATCACGCGTGCGACGCGCATCGTCGTGGCACGGTTCCCTGACTTCGCGTGGGTGCGAAAGCTCGGAGGGAAAGAAGACGAAGCGCAGCTCCGCGCGCTGGCGCTCGCGACCAACGACGAGGCGACGAAGAAGTTCATCCGCGAGGAGTTGCTGCACGATCAGAAAGTGACCGGCAAGGCCCACGAAGGGGCGGAGGTGTCGTCCAAGGCGTTCGGAGGTGAGGGCAACCGATTCACCGTGGCGATTCGGCTCGGCGATCCCGACGTGATCATGGAACGCCTTGCAGATCTCGATGAGGCTCAACGCCGTGCGTTCGGTAAGGATCCAGCGGCGGTTGCGGAGGTGGCGGCGATCCTCGGCGAGCAATTCGCGCGCGCCGCGCATCTCATGGAGCTGTCAGCGGAGGCGAGCCTGGCCAACGCGCGAGGCCCGTCGGTCCTCCCGCACGTTCACGGACGACCACCTGCAGAGCAGGTGAAGGCTCTCGCCAAGCCCGAGGTGGTGGCGCACGTTGCGAAGCACGTGTTCCCCGATCTGCTCGTCGTGTTTCCGAGCCTCGCGAACCGCGCGACGTTGGCGAAGGCAATCGACGATAACCCGCAGCTGGTCGAGCACCTGCTGCGCGGCGGTGACGGAAGCCGCGTGATGGACATGCTCGCAATGGAACCGGTGGCGACCGCCGCCATCGCTGCCTTCGAGCAGGACGGCACGCGCCTGCGCCTCGTCCCGGCGTTCGACCACCTCTCGAGCGCCGGTCAGGCGTTCGTCGCGCGCATCCGCAAGACACCGGACGCGGACCCCGAGCTCCGTACCGAGAGCAAGCACGTGATCGATCGGACCTACGCGAGTCGGATGAAACACGCGGATCACGATCCAGATCAGCAGCGTGCGCTCGAGCACGGCAAGGCCGCAAGCGAGGCAAGTGAGGCGGAGACGCTCACCGAGGCGCTGGACCAGCTCTTCGCCGACAAGGACGGCAAGCCTCGTCACGGCCCTAGCAACGTGCTGTCGCTCCTTGCTGCTCGCAAGGCCGAGGTGCCGACGCTACTGGACGAGGGCGCTCATGCGCTGCTGGTGGCCAGGATCGCGCGCGAGACCCAGCTTCCTCCACACCTTGCCATTCCGTTCATCTCCGCCGAGCTGTTGTTGCAGATGCCGAACGCGTTGCACTGGTACTTCACGCTCGACGATCCGATGGTGCTCCTGCACCTCGTCGCGCGGCCGAACGCGGCGAATACGGTCGGGCAGAACCTCGGCGCGGACACCACCGGTGCACGCACGTGGCTGAAGCGTGTGCCGCACGGTGCGGCGCTGACCGCCGAGGAACGTCGCATGCTCGACCTGCTGCAGCGCGCGACACAGAACGGCGAGGTGCTGCGTCAGCTGTTCATCACTCGCTTCGACGTGACCCCGCCGCCCCTCGAAACCCCCGACGGAAAACCCGACGCGCGCGGCGCCGGTTTCAACGCGCACGACCTCGACAGTCTGTATCGCATCGCGAGTCGTCTACCGCCTTCGCACGTCAACCAGAAGCGGATCAACCGGATCGCCGCGCAAGACACCGTGGATGGCGCGGGCTCGTGGGACGGTCAGCTGATCAAGGTCGATCCCGAATACCGCGAGGGCACGGACACGACCACGATGCACAACGACGTCAACGCGAAGCAGGCGGACGAAGGTTGGCTGACACGCGAAGAGGTGATTCGCGACTTCGGTTACGACGACGCTCGCATTGCGGCGCAGGTCAAAGCGAAGAACCTGCTCGAGCGCGAGGTGGACGGGACCATGTTCTACAAGATGAAACCCGTGGAGATCGACACGTTCACGCAGGTCGTGCTGCACGAGATCGGGCACTCGGTCGACGACATGCTCGGCCGACACACCTCGCTCGTGTTCCAGGAGGCCGGCTGGCGCCAGTTCAAGGATGATCAATTTGCCGAGTGGGCCGCCGAGATGGGGGGCTGGGACAAGGTCAGCAAGCCGGATCAAGCGAAGATCAAAGAGGCCTGGGTCCAGGCGTCGCGCGTCCAAAAACCGGTTGGCGAGCTCGTCGACCGCGATCATCCGGCGATGAGCCAGACATATCAGGGCGTCGGGATCGTGGAGGCCGGACGCGACGGTGCCTCGTTCGTCTACGGCGACCGCACGATCCGCAATGGCCGGATGTTCGTGGCGGGCTCCTATCCAGGCCAGTGGTCGAGCCTCAAGGCCGAGGCAGTGCCAAGCGCACCCAGCACGTACTCGCTGTATGCACCCGGAGAGTACTTCGCAGAGTCCTACGTCGAGTACTACCGCAACGTCGACGGCTCGCCCGGATCGGAGAAGAAGAAGGGCGGCGGGCTGAACAGCGGGGCGAAGAAGTTCTTCGACGAGAAGGTCGACACCCTCAAGTACGATCCGCGCCGCTTCGAATCGAAGACCGAGGACTGACCTCGCTCGCTCGGTATCGGCGCACGTTCACGTAGCCGCCGGCGAACAGCTCCGGGAAACGCTGCGCGAGCGACGCGCGATCGCGATCTGTATCTCGCAGCCACGCGGACGGGGCTGTGAGCTGGCGGGATGGCATCACTGCGTCGGCCGCGAACCAGTTCAGTGTCACGGTGTCGTCGCCGTCGATGCGGTCGATCACCAGGCTTGAACCAGCAAGCACGAGCGATGGATCATCGGCGTACGCGCGGACCTTGAGGCATTCCGCCAGCGCGTCCTCGACGCCCGCGTCCCACACCACGAGCTTCTCTCGCAGCTCCTCGTACCCGAACACGATCCGGGTGCGAAGACCATCGCGCAGGCCGGCAACCAGTGGCGAGTGCTCGCCGAGGAATCGTGCGATATCCGCGGACAGGCGCTGTTCCCACGCTGCCCAGTCCGCACGAGTTGCCTCGGTACACACATAGATCCAGTGGCGCCGCTCGAAGTCGGTGTAGACCAGCTGCTGCTCGACTTCGAGGTGTGCAGAACAGTTGTCGCAATGCACGTGCTGGAACGAGCGCGCAAGGATCTCGTCGCGAAGATCGGTGCGACGCGAGGCGTGGATACCACGCGCGAGCCACGCGTCCATGCCGCGCTGACAGCGTGGGCACACCACCTCGCGGGTGTAGAAGGTGGACATGCTAGCGCTGCCGGAGCCAGCTCGTCGGCGGGCGCAGGCGGGTCGGTGGGGGCGGCGGCAGCGGCGGTAGCGCGCCATGTCCGCCGACCGCTCGAGAGGATGGTTCCGCGTGCGGCACCGAAGCCTCGGCGTTGCGCATGACGAGCTCACCGTCTCCGCGGCGGATCTTCTCTCTAGAGTCCACGGCCCATCCCTTGCGTCATCACTTTGCCGAGCGATGCGTACTCGGCGTTTGCGGCCCTCAGGAGGTGCTGCATGCTGATCTTCTTGTGCTCGCCGGCGGCGATGAACGCGGCGCGGAGGGCGGCATTCTTGATGTAGCCGCCCGTCATCTCGAAGCGTTGCGCCAGGACCTTGAAATCAACACCCGGTCCGAGCGCGCCCTCCGGGATGACCGTCTTCCAGAGCTTCGCGCGTTCGTCGTGATCCGGAATCGGAAAGTGGATGCGATAGGCCAGCCTGCGCCGGAACGCCTCGTCGAGGGATGACTCGAAGTTCGTGGTGAGGATCGCGATGCCGTTGAACGACTCCATGCGCTGGAGGAGGTAGTTCACCTCGAGGTTCGCGTAGCGATCGACCGAGCTCTTGACCTCGGTGCGCTTCGCGAACAGCGAGTCTGCCTCGTCGAACAGCAGCACGGCGTGACCCGCTTCTGCCGCATCGAACACACGCGCCAAGTTCTTCTCGGTCTCGCCGATATATTTCGAAACGAGGCGCGAGACATCGATCTGATAGAGGTCGAGGCCGAGCTCGTTCGCGATGAGGCCGGCGGCCATCGTCTTGCCGGTGCCGGGCGGTCCGTGAAACAGCGCCGCGACGCCGAGACCCTTCGCCACTTTTCCACCGAAGCCCCAGTCGTCGATGACCTGCCGGCGATACTTAACGCGATCGACAAGCTCGGTGAGCTCTTCGCGACTGTCGTCGGGCAATACGAGCTCGTCCCAACGCTGAGTCCATGCGAGCCGCACGCCGAGTGTGGACAGCTCTCCGTCGAGGATCGTCCGCACACCCTCGTGGATCATAGTGAGGTCCATCTGGTCGCCGCGGCTGCGCGCCGACTCCGCTGCGCGCTCGATCTGGCCGCCAGTGAGTCGATACCGACGTGCCGCATCTGGCGCCATCGCGGCATCGAGATGCCGAGACCACAATGCCACGCGCGTTTGTTCGGGCGGGATTGCGAGCTCGATCACGGTAACCCCGCGAGCACCGAATAGCCCCGTGACCGGCCCTCCCGTGGTGGCGGTCATCGCGACCGGGCCAGGATACGAAGCGAACGCCGAAGCGATCGCGAGCGCGCGGTCGCGCTGGTGCGCCTCGTCGTCGCGCAACATCTCATCCACCGCCGCGAACACGATCACAGCGCGTGCGAGGATGGCTTCGCGCTGGATTGCCATCAACGCGACCGAGATGCGATCTCCGGGCAAGCTTGGAGAGCTCACGACGAGCAGGCGAGCGCCGAGCTCGCGAGCGATCGTGCCGACGATCGAACGTCGTCCTGATCCATCGGGGCCGCGCAGGAGAAGAATGGGGCCGCCGCCGGTGGTTTCGTGCCGGCGCAGGGCCCGCCGCGCGAGCTCGATCTGGTCTTCGGGGAGGAGGAGCTCGCTCGTTCCCGGGTCCACGAGTCGCGCAGCAGTGAGGTCGGCGATCGCGCGGTTAGCTCCGTAGAGGAGATCGACGATGCGATCGGCGACACGTACCGAGCGCACGAAGCGACTCTCTGTCGTCGCGGCGAGCTCGATCAGCCGATAACCGAGCAAACGGCCGTCGGGCGAGAGGTCTTCGGCGAATCGATCGCGGACGCTCGGGTGCGCGTACACGAGGTCGTCGATCTGCTCCAGCGAGCTTCCCCCATGGGGACTGTTTGCGAGCTCGCGAACCTCGGAGGACACGGCCAGCGCGACCAGGATCTCGAGCGTGCGCTGCTCGGTCTCATTGAGCTGGAAGGCCGTGCGAAGGCGGTCAAACGGTAATTCAAAGCCGGCCTCGTGCGAAGCCCCGAGTCGAAGCTCGATCCGCTCCCCGAGGTCGGCGATCTCGAGATCGTCCTCCGCGATCGTCATTGCCGGAGTGTCGAGTGCGAGTCTGCGACGTGCGAAGATCAGCCGCGCCAACGCGACGACATCGTCGAGATGTTCGCGGACGAACTGATAGGCGCGTGCCACGCTCGTATCCTATCCGAACTGCATCAGGGCCGCGGACGGCGCGCCTCGGTGGTGACGTTTTCGGTGATGATGACAGCATGGCCGACGACACTGCACGCCGCATCGAAGCCCTCGAGACCGCCGTGTCCATGCTTCGCGAGGAGCTTGCACGCGCGCGCGAGCCGCCTCGCTTCCGGTCGATGCACCAGACGCAGGAGTGCCCGGTGTGCGGCGGCAGGCGCATTCTTCACTTCCGCAAGCTCCAAGAGATGACCCACGGCGGGATGGTCGATCTTTCGCTGCAGAAGGAGTTCTCGGCCTGGTGGGGCCTGAAGCACAGCGGCGGCGCACTCGAGGCATACGCCTGCCGCAACTGCCGGTTCATCGAGTGGCACGCGATCTCGCTCGATGACGTGAAGCCCGATGGCAACGATGTTGTCGAGATCGAGAGCGTCGAGCGGCCGATAGATCCGACGCCGTATCGCTGACACGCCGTCGAATGGCTGCCTCATGACCGCTGCCACCAGGGGCGCGGTCACGAGGTCACGGTGGATAGAGGCGGACGCTGTGCGAATCGGGCAGCTTGCGAACGCCTCGAACGCGAAGCTTGGTCGTGGCAAGTGCCACACTCAGAACTTCGAACGTTGCCTTCAGGGGGAGCGATGCGCCGCTATCGTTGACGAATTCTGCCTGCCACCTTTTCTCGACTCCGTCCCGAGCGCCGCGGCCAACGTCGATCACGAGGTCGTCGCCGTCTTTCTTGAGAGCCATCACCCTGCCAATCACCGCCGTTGGTGCCGGCGGATTGCATCTCGGGTTCTCCGGACTCGGTGGAAGCTTGCAGGGGTCAATCCGCCGCACGAGCACCACAGCGCCATCCGTGATGAACGCATCCTGCGGTGCGTCGACCGGGGCGGAGACTTGATCGAGCGCGTCCAGCGGCGCCTCGGGCGCGGTCGCAACCGCAGGTGGTGTCGGGGGTGTGAAGCGATCAGGTGCTCCTCCACTGCTACAGCCGACGATCAGCACGAACGGCGCCCCGAAGCGCTGTCTACTCCTCGCCCGCACCGTAGCCATAGAGCGTATCGCGCCTGCGGCTTTCAACCCACCAAGATCTAGGGCGGCGAGAGGCGGACCTGCATGTCGCTGCGCGCATCCTCGATGCCACCACGAAGTCGCAACTCCGTCGTCTGTTTCGTCACTCGAACGAGCTGTAGGCGATAGGCCAGAGCTCGCCCATTGCCGGCCACGAGCTCCGCGCGCCACACCTTCGTTACGCCATGATTATTGCCGTGTGCCGCCGTGATGATCGTGTCACCGCCCTCGATGCGGATCGCGATGATCTTCGCCTGCACCGCAACGGGCCTCGGTGGATTGCATCTCAGCTTGTTCGGGTCCGGTGGCCCACCGCACGGATCGAAGTAGACCGGGCGATCATTCGGATTCCTGCGGTCCAGCGGCGTGGTTCGCGCATCGGGGGCGGCTGCATCCGCCACCGCGGCGTCGACGGGCACGGATACCCGATCCGGCAGCGCATCCATCTCGGCAGCTGTCGCGATCGGGTTGTGCGGGCGCGCGGGTTCGGTGCGCGGGCCGCCGCCGCAGCCCACGACAATCACGAATGGCGTCGCGAATCGGCTGCTCCGAGTCTGACGGATCACGGTCATGGTGGAGAGAGACGTACTCGATGTTCGCGCGTCAGACGCAGCTCGAGACCGTGGACCCGTACATACGTAGCGTTATCGACGACGCGTTCCACTTTCAGAACAGCTGGGATCGTCTTGCCGCCTTCGGTCAGGAGCTCTGCGTGCCAGCGCACGTCGACACCCTTCCGGCGCCCGTCGCCCACGATCACGACTAGATTCTTTCCCTCTTCTTTGACACTCACGATTTGACTAGTTAGCGCGGTGGGCGACGGCGGATTACACGTCGGGTTGCCGGGATCTGGAGGCAGCTCGCACGGGCTGATCGACCTCTTCGGCGGGTTGAACCGATCCGGTACGTAGGCATCCACACCTGAATCGATGAGCACCGCGATCGGTTCCGCCGCATCGATGGGTAGCTCAGGCTCGGGCTCCGGCGCCCCATCGATCGCCGGGGCGGTGGCGATCGGATCCGGCGGACGCACGGGCTCGGTGCGCGGACCGCCACTGCAGCCGACGATCGCGACGAACGACGCGGCGAAGCGCGTGCGCCGCTCGATCCTCACGACGTGACCGTCGAGATCTCGCGCACGACGGCGTCGAGGACCTCGGCGCCCCACGCGAGGCCGGCGACGGGAATCCGCTCGTCGTGGCCGTGGAACATGTCGGCGAAGCGGATGCCGGCGCCCTTCTCGATCTTCACCGGCGAGAAGCCGTACCAGCGCGCTCCCATCTGCGTGAAGTACTTGCCGTCGGTGAATCCGGGAATCATGTACGGCACGACGATCGCGTCCGGCTCCCGACGATGAACCTGCCGCTGGATCGATTCCCACACCGGCGAGTCGATGGGGTCGGTGACGATCGGCGGTGCCGACTTCATGAT